>CAJXKR010000005.1 GCA_913055815.1 uncultured Desulfohalobiaceae bacterium
CTGAAAAACCAGGCTTGTTTACAGTCACTCTACTATGAGGAAATCACAAAACTACAAATTCAGAAATTCATGCGGGCAACCTTCCACGATTATCTATTCAAGAAATACAAGTTCCTGACAAAAAAGATGCGCTACAATGCTTCTCTACGCTAGTTCCCATCCGGAAATTCTTGATTTCCGGATGGGAACTAGCCTTGATCCGTAGTAGGGAATGAACTTGGAACCTTGCCAATAGCTTCCCCATATTTCACCAAGGTTTCTATTCCCCTGGAGGAATATTTGTGAATATCGTGATCAATTTTAACGGTATCCGGCTTGAACAAAAGGACAATGGAAGATCCTCCGAACTCGAAATAACCCTTTTCCTCTCCCCTGCTAAATGTATGGGCATAGCGATGATGTTGTACAATCCTGCCTACTATCATCGCTCCCACGTCTACATGCAAGACCTGGCCGAAATTGTTTGTGTCGAGAAGCACAGCTTCACGAAAATTCTCCGTAAAAACAGGTAGTCCAGATTTCAGTGCCAAAGGATTCACTGAATGCAAAGCCCTGCCCTTTTTCCAAACACAATCCTGCTTTCCGTGATCTATATATCCGAACCTGTGATAATCCCCCGGTGCCAGCCGAAAAACCAAACAGGTACCGTTCTCGTAATCCGTATCGAATTTCCCGGTACCCAACAGCTCAGAAATTTTATATTCCCTTCCCTTTACCGGAATCACTTTGTCCTTGTTCAGCTTATACACTAGTAGTCTGGAATCGGCAGGAGAGATCAAGGTTTGGGGATTTTTCTCCACTGGCCTGGATTCCGGTTTAAGTTTCCTGATAAAAAAGTCGTTGTAAGACCTGAATGAGTCCAGGGGGGATGCTATCTCATTAATGTTGATGTCGTTTTTTTTAATGAACGATGCTATTTTCTTCCGGGTAACCGGCAATTTGGACCAAAGACCGTACAATTTGGAAATAACTCTGCGTTTGAGTACTAAATCCGAGAGAAACACACCTATTCTTGTTTCGTAACAAAATTCCACAAGGCCGCGTTCGAACACTTTTTCCCGTTGGATCACATTTTGTTTGCGATCAAAAAGGAATATTTCCTGTTTTTTTGCAGCTGACATAGATAATCAAGGTAATTAAAGCGCGCGCTATTATTTTATTTTTCCGGGCCAGATCTGTTCCACCTCCTCAGATGGAAGAGGTGGCAAGAAATAGTATCCCTGGGCGTAATCACAGTCATAATGCTTGATAAATGAAGCCTGTTCCTCTGTTTCCACTCCCTTGGCCAAGACTTTTTTATTCAAGGTATGTGCGAGGTCGATAATTGAATTAAGCAAATTATCCCTTTCGCAATTTTTTAATAACTCATTAACAAGTGACATATCCACTTTTACCATATCTATGGGACTGCTGCGCATAATTTGTGAAGAAGTTGGGCTGGCGGAAAAATTGTCAATGCACAAAGGCCACTTGGATGGAGAGAGTTGTTGTAATATTTCAGAAAGTGTTTCCACATGTTCAAATACAGTGCTTTCAGTGAATTCGAAGCCCAAAAAATGCGGCTGTAGATTATTGTAAAAAAGGGCCTCGTTAATGCGCTCAATTAAATTTTCCTGTTTTCCTATCTGCTTGGAGGACAGATTGATGCTGATGTAAATTGGAGGCTTACCTTGGAGCTGCCAATTGCGGTTCTGTTCGCATACTGTATCAATAACCCATTCTCCAACCGAAGATATCAAGCCGGTTTCTTCCAGCAGGGGCAGAAAATGCTCGGGGTACAACAGGCCCTTTTGCGGATGCTGCCACCGAAGAAGGGCTTCAAATCCGGCTATACTATTATTAACCAAATCCATCTGTGCCTGATAATGAATGACAAACTCCCTGTTTGTCAGGGCTTTTTGCAATCTTGATTCAAGATTCCTTTGCTGCTGGGATTCGGGTTCCACCTCTTCTTGATAGGCCTGAACTTTTTGTTTATTTTTTTCCTTTACCTTGTACATGGCTATATCTGCCTGACGCAGCAACTCTTCCAAATCTTCGGCATAATCCGGGTAGATACTGAATCCGATACTTGCTTCCGGATGAATTTGCCGCCCCTGAATGAAGCAAGGCTCTATCAGTGCCTGGCGGATGCGTTGCCCCACGGATTGTGCGTCATTCAAGTCATCTATTTCCTGAGCAAGAAAAATGAACTCGTCCCCGCTAAAACGGGCCAGGGAATCCTTTTCTCTTACAATAGAGGACAGTCTGTTGGCTATACAAATTATAAGTTCATCCCCGGCAATATGTCCCATGGAGTCGTTTATATCCTTGAGACCGTCCATATCTATAAAAAACAATCCCAACTTTTTCTGATGCCGGGTTGTACTGGATTGGGCCTGTTTGAACCTCTCCTTGAATAGTTCCCGGTTGGGAAGTCCGGTGAGCTTGTCGTAGAAAGCCATCCAGTGCAGGTCCCTTTCCGCTTTCCGAATAAGTGTCACATCCCTGGCCACTCCCTGAAAACCTGTGGGATTTCCGTAATCGTCTTTCATCAAATGAGCGGAAAGTTGTACCACTTTTCTTTCGCCCTCTTTGGTTATGATTTCATAGTCTTTTAATTTCAGTGGTTCTTCGGTTAAATAGATCCTATGGAAATCATTGAACAGCTCTTTTCCGGTTTCTTCAGAAGTATAATCTCTATTGTTCATCCCCAAGAGTTCATCCGGGGGATAGCCAAAGCACTCTGCAACATTATTGTTAAAAAAGGTGAAGTTGCCGGCCAAATCCACTTCAAAATATCCTTCCGCAACATTCTCCAAAACAGTGCGATACTTTTCCTCGCTTTTTTTCAGGGCGTATTCCATCTTCTTGCGTTCAGTGATATCCAGGATTATACCTTCAATAAGCTCATTGCCGCCTTCGTCTTCTTCAGATACCAGTTTACCCTGTTCCCAGACCCATTTTGTTTCTCCGGCTGTGGTTGTTATCCGATATTCAACCCTGAATTGAAAATTTTCCCTGAATTGTTCCTGAACTTCCGAATATACCCTTTCCCTGTCTTCCGCAAGGATCAGGTCGTTGAAGCTCAGTTTTGCGTTGTCTACAAGTTCTTCCGGATGGTAGCCGGTTAAATGGTAAATATTGGGGGAACAGAACTCCATGGTCCAATTCTCGTCATTGTAGCAACTGTATACCACCCCGGGAATGTTATCTATCAAATTCTTCAACTTGATATTGGATTTATTGATGTCAACATGAGGTTGGGAATAAGCGGATATCTCATCAAAGTTTCCGGAAGGTGTCATAAAAAATGCCCAGAGTTTGTCTGTTTATTTGAATCCAATATTCTAGAAAACTGAGAAAATTTCTCTATACTAATAAATCAATCCTAGGAATTCTCTCATATTGTTGATTATATTTCAATCCTTGATTTGTAAAATTCCGCAAAGATATTTTTAATCTTTTGGCAAAGCCATATTAACTCCCATGCCCTGGCGGGCACAACGAAGCATGAAAAGGTACTCAACTTGTTGAATAAACAGGCTATTGGTTCTTTTTCTTACTTAAAACCTTAACACTCTAAAACATAAAACTTTTTCATGTTAAAAGCCAAAGTTAAAATCAATCTAACACTACTGCAAAAGCTTTATGTTAAATTTTCTGAGATAACTTGGATCTGTTTAAGCCGCAACTCCCACTATGCGACTTGATTATCCAGCCCTCTTATTGAGGGCTGGAGAGCAAAAGTGGGCCACCCGGCAAGACTTAAAGTTTCGCCCTAGTGCTAATCAGTTGTCCAATACAATAGTTACAAGACAAAATTCCCGGATCAACAAAGCTTGATCCGGGATGAAAAAGTTTGACGATTTTAATTGAAATATTATTAGTTTCCGCCCTGTTCATGGACTTTCCACATATCTTCGTCTGTAAAGCATTTTTCTTCATCTGCATTGGAGTTGAGTGCATCTTTTTCCACATCCCTGGAATCCTGAGCCCTTTTTAGAATTTCCTGATACCATTCGTGCTGAATAAGCAAATTCATTATTTCGCTAGTACCGGTCCATATTTGTGACAACCTGATATCCCTGACAAATTTTTCTATGGGATATACATCTGTATATCCTATACCACCCATAATCTGCATGGCCGTGTTGCAAACATCCCAGGCCACACTGGTGGCGTATTTTTTCGCTTCGCTAACCAGACGCCTTTTGTTGGGAGCATCCTGATCCACGGATTTTGCAGCCATATAAACCAGTCCCCTTGCGGAGTCCAGCTGGGTCGCGGCATCGCTGATCATGAAATTGACACCTTGATACTTACGAATTGGCCTTCCAAAGGCGAATCTCTTGTCACTGTACCTGGTAGCCACCTCCAGGGCAGCCCTTGTTCCGAGACTGCCTGCTGCTGAAGTCAAGCGTTCAGGGATCATCATCTGATTGAATACCAGTGCGCCACCATGTAAACTGCCGATAAGGTTTTCCTTGGGCACCTTGACGTTTCTGAATACCAACCTGCCGGTGCCGCCCCCACGGGAACCCAGGAGTCCGTAAACGTGTTCTGTTTCCACTCCCTCTCCACGCTCTATGACAAATGCACTGATGCGGGAGTATTTATCCGCATTTTCATCAAAGTTGGTTTTGCAATAAACCAGGAAGAAATCTGCTTCTGTTGCTCCGACTACAAATCTTTTCTGCCCGTTGACCAGAAAATGATCGTCTTTTTCCTCTGCTAGAGTAGTTGCCCCGAAAAAGTCTGATCCACCCCTGGGTTCGGTCAGTGCCTCGGCTGAAATCAGTTCCCCTTTCAGCATTGGTTTCAAGAATTTTTCCTTCTGTTCATCAGTCCCGAAAGTACTCAGGGCTTCTCCCACAATAGAAGGCATCACAAAGGCACACGACAGTGCGGTTCCCAAAACCCCGATTTCTTCTTCTGCCTGCACCTCCGCAGTCCAAGGCAGGCCCCTACCTCCCCACTTGGGATCGAATCTTGGTCCCAGCAGATTCCGTTTACCCAATTCCTGTACATATTCCCGTGGATACTCGATTTCCTCGCGGTCCATCGCTTTTACATATTCCGGGGAAACCTTGTCCCGGGCAAAGGCCCTTACTTCTTCCTGGAGACTCTTTTCCTGCTCATTTAATAATTCCTGATAATACATAGGCTAAGCTCCTTATATTATTATTTTACTGATACTTTATTGCAATTGATGGTGTCTTTTCACCTTAGATCAATGAAGGCGGTATATACTGATTGTAATTTCCGGTGCGTACTCCATCCTTGAACAACTGGACGAATAAATGGGAGAGGATTTTCATGTGTTGTCTAAGCTCTTCCCTGCTCCTGCCTGGATAGTTGATAAATGAAATCAGGATGCCGTTCAGGCAAGCAAAAAATGTATGAGTGAGATATCGCGGGTTGTCCTTGCCCCCGGCTATTTGGACGATAGTCTCGATTTTGTCCAGAAAATCCTTCATGGCTTGGTTCAAGCTCTGCAAGGACTGCTTGGAGAGCCCTCCTTCCAACATGAACTTGGTCATCATCATGAAATAGTATTCATTATCATTTAAGTAATCGATAAATATGCCAGCGCTGTTATTCAAAAGATCACCTTCCGGCGGGAACTTGATAATCTCGTCCAGTTTATCGGTCAGATCTTGTACACCCAAAAGGAATGCTTCCACGAACAATGACTGTTTGTCTTGGAAGTAACGATATATGTTGGCATGGGATATACCCGCCTCTTCCGCTATTTCCCTCAAGCTCGCCTTATGTAGTGATTTTTCGCTAAACACCCTTATAGCCGCTTGCAATATGATCTTCTTTTTAGCCTCTTTTTCCTGCAACTTGAAATCTGCAAATGTAGATGGATCACTCATCATTACCCCTTGTAAATTAAATAACTAGTTATAATTTGAATTACCATTGGTAACTAAAAATGTCAATAATTATTATGAAAGATGTGGTTACGTTGTTACGTGATTAGGTGGTTAGGTAAGAATAAGAGTACAAGCCCTGAATCAACTGAACTTTCTCGCCCCGTCCTGGCAAGGCAGGGACGGGGGGAGATTCTAACGGTCCTTGCTGTGTATTTTCAGCGCTGTCTGACAAGACATTCCTGGGCAGTGGAAACAACGAGCCTGCCGTCACGGGTAAAGATCCTGCCAATATTCAAACCGCGTGCATTGCTGGCATTGGGGCTATGGATCGCATAGAGCAGCCATTCGTCCACGCGAAAGTCCCGGTGAAACCAAACTGCATGATCCAGGCTGGCTACCTGCATTTGAGGATCCCAAAAAGTGGTTGCGTGGGGATACATACTGGCTGCCACCAGGCCGAAATCAGAAGCATAGGCCAGTACTTTCCGGTGGAGGGATCTGTCATCCGGCATATTTTGTTTGGCCCTGAACCAAGTATATCTGTCCGGAGATTTCTTTTCCGGTTCAAAGGGATCCATGGGATTTACTGGCCTAATCTCAATAGGTCTTTCCTTGAGCAATCTATCCCTGATATCGTCAGGGATTTTGTCCCTGATTCGCCAGGTTAATTCAAGTTCGGATTCCAGACCTTCGGGACCAATTACATCCGGCATTTCGTCCTGGTGTGAAAATCCGGACTCAGGGATCTTGAAGGAAACGGACATACAACCGATCTCCTTGTCATTCTGGACAGTCTTCACAAGTCTGGTATTGAATGTCTTGCCATCCCGGACTGGGTCCACATAATAGGTAAGGGGCTGTGACGGATCACCCGGTTTCATGAAATAGGCATGCAGGCTGTGGGCAATTCTATCTTCCTGCACGGTTTGTTTGGCAGCTGAAAATCCCTGCCCGATTGTCTGGCCCCCAAAAACATTTCCCAGTCCCAGGTCCAAACTGGGTCCCCGGAACTCATTTTCTCCCATTTTCTCCAGTTCAAGTATTTGCAGCAATTGATCAAAAACGTTTTCCTTTTGTTTAGCTTCATCCATGTAAACAACTCTCCTTGTATGCTATGTTCTATAATCTTGAATTATGGTAACCGGACAGTCCAAAGTCCCAAGATCAAGCTTGGAAATTATGAATTTTACATTGGGTTTGACTGAAATTGTACTCTTATATAGTAACCTATTGAACTTGAATAATTTTTATTTGACAACCTCGAACATAGGACCTCGGGCAATCTTGTCCAAAGGCACAAGTACTTCGAACTTTAAAGATGGCAAAACAATTTTCAAAACCCGAAGCCCTGGGGTATATTTTCCTCGTATGTATCAGCCGGCACCCAGGAGAGATCCAGAATGGAACAACCGGGATCAATGGTTTTGAATATGGGTATTATCCTCATCCCGATTTCGGGTTCTCCGTAGGATAAATAGCTCATCAGGATCGTGGACACTCCCTCGATTTCCACATCTATAAATTTAACCGGTTCCTTTAAAACATTAAAGGCACCCGCCCTTTCACACACCATAAAAGTATGAATTCGTGCGTGTTTTCTGCAGAGGTCGGTTAACTCCACAACCGAGTTCTTGTTCAAACAATCCGGACAGTGAATGCGAAAGGGCAGATAAACCGTCCCCTGGGATTCACATTCCGGATTGTCGCATCTTGTTCCGTAGATTATTTTTTTCCCTAGTCCCTCGAAAAAGACAGCTTCGCTCCCATAGCTATGTATATGGGTTATTTCCCCGGGCTTTGTTATACCCACCAGCCTATTGTAATTATCAGCATCCCTTATAGTAGTATGCGGGGATATACGATGAAAATCCCCACTTATTTTATATCTGCCGTTCTTGACCATAGCAGTACCGTATTTGCTCATTTTCTTCACTCCTTTAGGGCTACAGAGTTTTGTTGAAGGAGTTATCATTACAGCGAAACTTCAAGCCTTGCCGGTTAGCCCACTTTTGCTCCAAGTGCTTGGCTTTGCAAGCCAATCAAGTCGCACAGTGGACAACCCGGCTTCGGCTTAAACAGATTCAAGTTATCTTGGAGCCTTAACATAAAACTTTCGCACTAGTGTTATAATTTTGTCGAAAATTTGATAACAAAGCTACAAGACATTTCAAACTGTTCCTGTTACTTATAATCTAAGTATCTCTTATTAATAAATGATCCGGATCCGAGAGAATCGCACAGGTAACATTGGAACCCAGCCCGGCATGACTTATTGTAAGTCCGCGCCTGGGGTTTTTTACCTGCAGATCCTTCCAATCAGTAGGCATTTTCCTCCCAAACATCTCCCAAAGTTTAGGATCCCCGTGAATTTCGGCCCATCTTCCCCACAACTGGGTAGCCACCTCGAATATTTGCATTATTCCGGAAGCACCAATGGCGTGCGCACATCCCATCAGTCCTCCGGAGACATTGGATGGCAACCTGCCTGGCTCCCCGGTACTGGGAATCGTGTGATAACAATCCCCTGACTCCACATAATCCCGTCCTTCTCCGTATGGTCTGAATCCCAAATCCTCGTAGGTCTGTATATCGCTTATGGTGAAGGCATCGTGCAGTTCAGCCACATCGATTTCCTCAATCGGGTCTGTGATCCCGCACATATTATACGCATAATATGCAGCCATCCGGGCTGCAAGGAATCCGGTAAATCCGGGATATCTTTCTGCTCCCGGAAATCTGTCCTCCAAATCCGTATACTGGTCTTTGCTTTCGTTGGGCAGAAGCGGAATTTCCATATTCCTTCTGCATCCAGCCCTTAAGGTATGGGAACCGGAAGTTACCCAGATCCTGAGGGGTTTATTCCTGGTGTCTTTTGTGAGTTGCAGTGCGGTATCCTCGTCGCAGATTACTGCACAGGAGGCCCCTACACTCATTAGGCAACAGTCCAGCAAGCGGAGCGGATAGGCAACCACCGGGGATTTCAGGACATCCTCCACTGTGATATCCATTCCGCCGTGAGCGAAAGGATTGAACCTTGCATCTCCACGATGTTTAACTGCTATTTCCGCCATGGTCCTGCGAAAGGAGTCTTCCTCCTTGCCGAACACCTGCCAGTATTTTTGAGCCATCACCGCATAGTAACCGGTATAGGTATGCCCGAGCGGAGTCTCCCAGTCCTTGTCAGCAGCACAGGCAATTATATGATTGTTTTCGTCAGTGGGCAATTCATCCATTCTCTCCCACCCCATGGCTAGAACACAATCCGAATATCCGGAAGCAACGGTCTTGACAGCTTCCCACATGGTGGATCCACCAGTGGCACCCCCGGCTTTCACACCGATATTGCCAGTTGGATCCAATCCCAATCTATCGTGGATCAATGCCTCACCCAGGAGTTGATCTCCGATATGATCCGCAAAATGACCATAACATGCAGAATGTATATATTTTTTCAATTCTGCCGGTGACTTGTCTATCAACTCCGCAGCCATGGTGAAGGCATCAATACAGAGTTCTTCAGTCTTTTTCTCCGGAATGGCCCGATCGAATCTGGACTGGCCCGCTGTCACCAGGTAAACCGGACGTAAATACTTGGGAGTACGCAACTGTCTTTCGCTAAAGGTGATCATCCCTTTACTCCTTTTTGATTATGGCTGATATAGTTTCTGAAGGATGTTATTCGCAAAGTACCGCCAAAATGGTGGCTTTGCCCTCCAATGCTGTAACCTTGTGCGGGGTTGTGGACAAATAGTATATACTGTCACCCGGGCTCAAATCGTATTCCTCCTCACCAATCTCCACTTTGACGCTGCCGGTTAACACGAAAATGAATTCCTCTCCGCTATGGACGGACTTGTCTTCTTCCTGGACTTCCTCGAGCTGTACAATCAGGGGCTCCATATTTCTGCCCTTAACTTCAGAGGCCAGGCTGTAGTATGTATAGAGCTTTTGAGTGAAAGTTGCCGATCTTGCCACCGGTGTGCGTTCGTCTTTTTTAACTATTGCATAGGAGTTTTCACCTTCTCCCGAAAGAATCCTTCCCAGCGCTGCATCCAAGGCTTTGGAGAATTTCATGACCGCACCCAACTGGGGCTGAAACTCCCCATTTTCAATCTTTTCCAAATCCTGGATTGAAAATCCGGTCATGTCTGCCAGTGCATCCAATCCAATACCTTTTTCCAATCTTATATTCTTTATTCTCTCTCCCAATGCTTCTTCCCTATTTAACTTTCGTGTATCAATCTCTCCAGTTAGTTCCTGGAAATAATCCACATTTATGTAAGGCGGATCCTGTTTTTTTACCATTGCCAACCCCCTTATCATGTTTCTGCTGTAAAATGCTTTTTACAGACAATTTTTTGGCTTCTAATTATAAATTATACTAACCCCTACCGAGGGCAACCAAATAGGGGCAATCTCGCTGTGAGCGTATCTTGTTTTTACGGTCACAGTCACTGATAACAGATAACAGTCTTCTTAGCATCCTATATAACGGGAAATCACTATGCGCTGCACTTCCGAGGTGCCTTCTCCGATTTCCAAAAGCTTGTGGTCCCGGTAAAACCTTTCCACCTCGTAATCCTTGATCAAGCCATAACCCCCGTGGATCTGCACTGCCTGATCAGCTACCCTCCCCATAAGTTCGGAACAATACAATTTTGCCATGGCTGCCTCTTTGGCAAATTGCCTGTGATTGTCCCGCAGCCAGCATGCCTTGTACAAAAGGTTTCTGGCACATTCTATTTCAGTAGCCGCATCCGCAAGTTTAAAAGCGACAGCTTGAAATTTGCTTATAGGCTGGCCGAATTGCACCCTTTCCCTGGCATACTTCAATCCCGCCTCATAAGCTCCCTGTGCACCTCCAAGCCCCATGGCAGCAATAGACAGCCTGCCCCCGTCCAGGGTCTGCAACATTTGATGAAACCCATCACCCTTTTTGCCCAGGATATTTTCCTTGGGCAGCCGAACATTGTCAAAATAGAGTTCCGCTGTATTGGAGGACCTCCACATCATCTTGTTGTGCATTGGCTTGGCTGTAAAACCCGGTGTACCGTGTTCAACCAAAAAACAGCTGTATTCCGGCCTTCCATCCTCCTTGGTCCCGGTAACCGCCTGCACAGTAACCCCCATGGACAGTTCGCAAGCAGCGTTGGTAATAAATATCTTGGAACCGTTCAGCACCCACTCCTCGCCTTCCAACACAGCAGTGGTTTGGCTGCTTCCAGCATCCGAACCTGCCGAGGGCTCGGTAAGCCCGAACCCCCAAAGACCTTCTCCCCGGCATAATTTTGGCAAATATTTCTTTTTCTGCCCTTCAGTTCCAAAATAGTAAATCGGACCTATCCCCAGAGAATTCCCAGCGGCAATGGTAGCTGCCTGAGACCCGTCAAATCTGGCGATTTCCTCCACTCCGATTATATAGGAAAGGTAATCCATTTCCTGGCCATCGTATTCCTCGGATACAAACATTCCTAATAAGCCTATATCAGCCATTTTCTTGGTTAGTTCCGGAGAAAACCTCTCATCGTCATCCAATTCTGCAGCTATGGGAGCTATCTCTTGTTTAGCGAATTTTCTGACTTCTTTTCTGAGCATCTCCTGTTCCCTGGAAAGATCAAACTCCATAAATCCTCCTTTCTGGGATTGAAGTCCAGAACACCCACAGGTAAATTGACCTGGAAAGCTATTTACTAAATTACAAGGCTATGCTTGTTAATTTTATTTTTTCAATTTACAATATCCTGAAATTCAAGGCAAACAATTTTGTTATAGCATCTGGGGCTATCTTGCTTTCAATAAGAAATTTCAGTTTATCTTGTTATTCAAGTAATAATCTTCAAAGAAAATCACAAATCCAATAGTTTGATTTTACTACATATCTAATCAATTTTAATCCACAATCAAATCAATCCCTCTCCGGACAGATCTTGTATTGACATTTTAGCGCATGGAAAATTAATTTATGCAGGAGCTTTTACGGAACGTGCTAATATCTACATAATTATTTTACACTATAGGTGGTTTATGTCTGAGAATCAACAACATATCAAGGTGTTTCAGCAAAAAGGCAGCGGAGAAAAAAAAGTACAGGGAATAGAGGAACACGGAGAGAATAAATTCTGTTTACAAAGATACTCCATTGACGAAGATCTCCCCGCTATTATAGACGACAGTGAAATATACCTTCCCCAGGAACTGAATTGCGATTTGGTGCTGGACTTCCTGACCCATCCGGATCTGAGCGCGGACCTGGCTGAAATGTGCTCGGAAAAAAATATCCCGGTGGTTGCATCAGGAAAAAGACTAAGAACAAAAGGGGTATACACACCTTTTACCTGATGCGGACTTCCCAGGCAGGTTGCCTTGGGAAAATACAGCGAATACTTCGGCTCTCCGGAATTCGAAGTCAAATTGCAAGACAATATTATAGTTGATATCAAGGTAGTTAGGGGGGCTCCTTGCGGGGCAACCTCGGAGGTGGCACAAGATCTGATCGGTCTGGACGCAGAAGAAGCAATAACGAAAATCGGTTTGAAAACCCAGTTTAACTGCACGGCTGATCCGGCTGGATGGGATCCGATCGGTGGCAAGAGCCCTGTTCACTTTGCCGGAGAGATCCATTCCAGGGCTCTAAAAAAGGCTATTCAGCAAGCAGAAAAAGCTAAAACTTGATGAGATGTTTAATTGATATTTCCTACAGTTTCTATCTTTCTTCGCTCCGGTTGCTAATCTAAAAATTTACTGGAACAAGGTGCCATGAATCCCTGGACAAGGAATTTCAGCAAGTCTTTCCGGAATCCACTACTGCTGTCGCATTTGCTTTTGGACCAGTTTGGAAGCAGGTCTGGAATTCAATCCAAGTAAAAGCTTACTTGAAAACTAGAAAAAGTCGAAATCGTCGAAAGAGGATCCGTTCTTTTGGGTAGTTATTGCTGCGGTCCTCTTGTTGTTCCTGAAAAATCCAACCAAAAAAAGTCCGGCAAGGAATCCGAAGGCGTGCGCCCACCAAGCAACTCCTGCTGCACCGGTACTGCTCAGACTGGAAGACAACCCGGATAAAAACTGCATAAAGAACCAGAGTCCCAGGAAAATAATCGCGGGCAAATCTATGAAAAAGGGAAAGATAAAGACCGGAATCAAAGTGAGGACCCTGGCCCCGGGATACAGTACCAAATAAGCGCCCATAACCCCGGCTATTGCTCCGGAAGCCCCGATAACCGGTACAGTGGAATGAAAATTGACAAGCATGTGTCCGCCTACTGCAAACAGACCGCACAATAGGTAGAAAATCAGGAAACGAACAGGGCCCAAAACGTCTTCCACGTTATCTGCAAACACCCAGAGTATCCACATGTTGATAATGAAGTGAAAAAATCCGCTGTGCAGGAACATGTGTGTAAAAAACGGCAAAAAGGACAAATCGGGATAATTGAATAACCCAGTCAGTTCCGGACTGAAATATCTAGCTGGAACAATTCCCAATATATGCGAGAATTCTATTAGTTCCTTGCGGGAAAGTCCGAGTTCGTAGATAAAAAAAAGTGAATTCAGTATAATCAGCAATCTGGCAGCGTGTGGAGGATATTTCCTGGGAATGTAGTCCTTGATGGGAAACAATCAAATCACTCCATAATCACTTAACTCTTTTTGAAAATTATTGAGCCTCTTTCTCTTTATATCCAGCAGTATATTTTGAAGAGCAATGGATTTTCTCTCCATTTCCGGATGTTCACTGCAACTGCAAACCACCAGGTGGGAACATTTTGCAAGCTTTTGAGTTGTTGGAAAAATATCTTCTAATGCAAGCTCAATATCCGGGCCATTCTCATTAGAACACTCCCGGAATTTTTTTTCAACAGTAGTAGGCAGATATACAAACACCAGGATATCGAAATACTTGTTCAAATCCGCTACAGCTCCCCAAAAGGCCGGAATTTCAGCGGCAAAAACACCCTTTTTTTTACGGTACATCTGCGCAATTTGTCGCAACCAATAATCCAGCAGGGGCTTTAGGATTGCAAGCACTTCTTGTCTGAAGGATATTGACGCCTGCATACCGGAGATAATCCGGTCTTTATCCAAATAATTCCCGGAATCTGTTAAATAAGAATCACCAATGGACCGCTTAAACATTTCCCAGCCGTCAGCCCCGGGATCAAAATTCCTGCAAAAAGCCTCTTTGTCTTGGTAAACCCGGATCCCTCTTTGCTTGAGATTTTCCAGCAAAATAGACTTACCGCTGTTATGATTTCCAATGACTCCCACTTTCAACCCGGTTTTCTGCAATTGAAGCAAGACCCTTTTGAAATCCTTGGGGACAGATTGAACAAAATCCATCCACCTGCCTGTATCCGGATGATTAAGGCCGATCTTCCAGGAATGCAGCATTTGTCTCTGTACCAATCCGGCAACAGGGGGGTGTTTTTTTTTAAGGGTAGTTGATTTATGACTTCCGTATAGGGAATCGCCCAGTATCGGAAAACCAGCGTGGGCCAAATGTACCCGGATTTGATGGGTACGGCCGGTAATTATTTTAACTCGGAGCAAGCTAAAGCACTTGTCCGGAAAAACATGGAGCACACTGTAATAGCTGAGAGCTTCCCTGCCCTGCTCAGGCAGCACCTTCATCCTGGACCTGCTTCCAGGATCCCTGCCAATTGGCAAATTTATTCTTCCGGTCTCCTGCTCCGGGACACCGTGGACAATCGCCAGGTATTCCTTGTGGAGTTCACGGTTTGCTATATCCCGGCTCAACACCTCCACAGCACGGGAAGATCTTCCCACCAACATCAGTCCGGTGGTATCCTTGTCCAGACGATGAACAATCCCCGGCCTTTCCGGATCCAGTGTTTCCAATTCCGGAAACTGATACAAGAGATAATTAACAATGGTGGTGTCTGAATCCGAGGGTGCGGGATGTACACTGGTATTTGCCGGTTTGTTCAATACAAGCAACTCGCCGTCCTGATACTTGATATCCAGTTTTCCCGGAACAGATTCGTGTCCCCCGGAGATCTCCTCAATGGTTAATTCCACCTCGTCCCAGGAGTTAAGTTGCTTGTTCGGTTTTATGCACACCTGCCCATTTATCTTTGCCCTGCCCTGTTTTATCCATTTACTTATCTTGGCCCTGGACAGGCCCGGGCTATTCAATTGCAGAGCCCAGAATTTATCCAGTCTCAGCCCGGAGTTATCCGGGGTGACAACGAGCTTGGTTTGCATAATCTAAGAGTCGAATTATCCTTGCAGCCACTGCACAGCCTGCTTGAAATCCAGGCTGCCCGAATAGATAGCTTTACCGGTAATAACACCTGTCAATCCCTTTGCATGCAATGCATACAGGGACTTGACGTCTTCCAGCCTGGAAACACCTCCGGCTGCAATCACGGGTAAATCCGTATTCTCAACTACATCCCGCACTGCGGGAATATTAACCCCGCTTTGCATACCGTCCCTGGATATATCGGTATAGACCAGAAAAGAAACACCTGCATCCTTTAGATCCGGAAGCACATCAAAAACCGAGATACCGGTATCGTTTACCCAACCCTTGGATTTCAAAACCTGATCCTCCGCATCCAGGGAGACTCCAACTCTACCAGGATATTCGGCACACAATTCGGAAAGCACACCCTTGTCCTCCAAGGCCAGGGTACCGATTATGATCCGCTCCACACCGGCCTGGAAATATTTTCTCGCTGAATCCAGAGTCCGGATACCTCCACCCAACTGGACAGGGATGTTTATTCCGGAACATATCTCCCTGATAGTTTCGAAATTCTTCAACACGCCTTGAAATGCACCGTCCAAATCTACTACGTGCAACCATTTCGCACCGCAGTCCTCCCAGTGCCTTGCTACAGACACCGGATCATCGGAAAAAACGGTTTCCTGGTCCGCCTTTCCCTGTTTGAGCCGTACACAGCGCTTTTCTTTTATATCCACTGCAGGAAAGATTATCATATTGCTATCAGCCTTGTGATATGAGGTTGCTTGATTCTGAATTTGCCTTCATGCCCTAGATGCGTTGCGAGGACTCTCTCGACCCCGTCCCTGCCTTGGCAGAGCGGGGCGAGAAAAGTTTAGCTAACAGATTCTCTTACTTAAAACCTTTAAAACTTAACACCCTGGCAATCTCGTCTACGAAGTAGCGAGAAAACTTAAAACTTTTTCATGTTAACTCCCATGCCCTGCGGGCACAACGAAGCATGAAAAAAGGGATTCACTTTTTATAGATTCATAGCTATCTTATCCTAAATGTTAAACAAGAAATAAAACATAAAAAGGAGTAAGACAGCTATGAATCAAAATCAGTATAACCAAATTATTTCCGTTGTCCATCCCATATGTTGTGGTTTAGATATCCACAAGAAGGTCATCTCGGCCTGTTTGATCACCACTGACAACCTTGGGGTGGAACATGTAACTATTGAAGAATTCGGGACCTTCACTGAAGATCTGTATAAACTTCGTGACTGGCTTCTTGAACACGAATGTCCCATTGTTGCCATGGAAAGTACAGGTATTTATTGGCGTCCGGTACATAATATTATGGAAAATTATATTCAGGTTATTTTGGTCAATGCACGTAGTGTCAAAAACGTTCCGGGACGTAAGACCGACATAAAGGATAGCAGCTGGCTAGCTGGTCTTTTAAAGCACGGTCTACTCAAAGGGAGCTTTATCCCTCCTAAAGACACACGGCAATGGCGCGATTTGACTAGATACAGACAAAAACACGTTCAAAATATCACCGAATATAAACAACGTACGCAGAAACTTTTAGAATCAGCCAATATCAAAATCGATTCCGTACTATCGGATCTTTTTGGGACCAGCGGACGAAATCTCTTAGACCTTTTAATCAATAAGAAAGCCAATATCAGTCTAGAAGATATAAATAGCGTGATTGACAAAAAGGTAAAGCACAAGGCACCTGAACTTTTGAAATCCATTCAGGGCTATTTTACAGAGCACCACGCTTTTTTACTCAATATGAATTTGGACACCATCAATTACCACCAGCAGCAGATCAACAACCTTGAAGAACGTATAAAAGCCATGATGTCAGATATAGAGCCATTAGTAACAGAGCTTGACCGTATCCCTGGAATCAGCGAAGTTACAGCTAGGGCCATTTTAGCTGAAATCGGTATATCCTTAGAAGAATTCAAAACCAGTGAACATTTATGTTCTTGGGCCGGTGTTTCTCCTGGCAACAACGAAACCGGCGGCAAAAGAAAGAGTGGCCGCAGTCCAGTAAAAAAGCATATACTTAAGACAGTTTTGGTCGAAGCCGCTTGGGCTGCAATCAAAACAAAAGGCTCCTTTTACAAGGCAAAATATTACCGGCTAAAATCAAGAATTGGTCCTAAAAAAGCGATTATAGCCATTGCGCACAAAATACTTAAAGTCATTTATAACATTGTAAAACATGGTCAAGAATACAAAGAACTAGGTGAAGAATATCTGCACTCTCAAAACAAAAAGGCCCAAAAGCGTAATTTAGATAAGCAAGCAGCAAAGCTCGGTTTCAAGTTGGTCCCTGTAGCAGCCTAATATTATTTTAATTAACAGACTAAAATCAAATAAATTTATAATCTTAAGGTCGAGATGATAACTGGAGCTATAAAGCGCGAATGTTAACCTGACCTCAGCCGGTCTGCACAACGAACTGTCGGCTCGCAAGAGACCACGAATGTTAAACTTTTTTAACCAGCCGGCTTAAATTACATATTTTTTAATTGGGAGATCGAATAACTGAGTTTCGGCCTCCATAGTAGAGTAACGTCAAAATCAAAGACAAAGATCAATAAATTCAGCTAGTTACATTAGTGTTTTTTCATGTTAATAGGTTCGTTGAAAATAGAATTCAGATTGCACGGTGTTTTTTCCATAAAGGAAAAACGCAGTATCGTGTTGAGTTTAAAGCAAAAGATTAGAAACAAATTCAATGTATCGGTTGCAGAAGTGGAAGCCCAGGACAATACCGACTTTTTAGTATTGGCAGTGATTACTGTGGCAAACGAAACAAGACACATACAAAGCACCCTGAATAAAACTGTAACTTTAGTCGAAAACAATAGTTCCGAAGAAATCACGGATATTTCCATGGAGGTATTCGGGGCGTGAGGCAGAGGACAGAGGACAGAAGATAGAAGACAGAAAAGATCTGAAAGCTAAAAGCAAGAAAAAAAGAAAGAAGAAGGCAACAAGCTGTAAGCTAGGAGAGCTGGAAGTTAACATCGAACTTAGAACCAATAACCGATAACTATTAATAGATAACAGACAACGGAAAAAATTATGCAAAAGGCATATAGAAGAAGGGCACTTCGCCTGGAAGTGACAATAATGCGGGAACTCGGCAGAATCCTGATAGAGGAGGTCGAGGACCCCAGACTGGACTTGGTGACAATAAGCGGGACAAGAATGAACAAGGACTTGAGTATAGCTGAAGTCCTGTACACGCACAGCTCGGGTGATGAAAAGAGGGTCGAGGTCCAACAGGCACTGGAATCCGCTCACGGATTCATACGCACCCAACTCGGCAAAAAACTGAAAACCAGATATGTTCCACAACTGCGCTTTAAATGGGACGACTTTTTAGAGGAAACCATATATGACTCCCCGCAAACAGATAGCAAAGACGATCAAGGATTATAATCATTTTCTGCTGACATCCCATATAAATCCGGACGGTGATGCAATCGGATCAATGCTCGGATTGGGACATCTTTTGAACCGAATGGGAAAAACTTTCACCTTTTACAACCAATCCGGACTACCGGAACGCTTCAGCTGGCTCAATTTACCTGCAAAAATGCACACTCGTATACCACTGCAAGAATATGAGTGGGCCATTATTCTGGATTGCGGTGACGGAGACCGTCTGGGAGAAAACCTGGGAACATTTCTGGATACTGATAAATCCATAAATATAGACCACCATTACGGGAATCCGGAATTTGGCAGGTACAACTGGGTGGAACCCCACAGATCCTCAGTCGGTGAAATGATAGCCTTGCTTGCGCAAGATCTGGGAATGGAACTAAACGGTGACATGGCCAAGTCCCTGTATCTGGCCATGGTAACAGACACTGGCTCGTTTTCCTATAGTAATACCGGGGCGGAAACATTCAGCATAGCTTCTGAAATAATCAAGGGAGGCCTGGATCTTGACAGTTTCAATTCCCATCTCTATCAACAATGGAGTCTAAACAAAGTACACCTGCACGGTTTGGCCATGAAGCATGCAAACCTTTACTGCCAAGACAGGGTGGGATTAATAAAAATCCCTGCCGAACTTATGCAACAAACCGGCACTAATCCGGAGGACTGTGAAGGGGTGGTTAACTACGTACGCTCCATAAAAGGGGTTAAAGTGGCTATTAGCTTACGCGAAGATTCCGAGAACAAGATAAAAATGAGCCTTCGCTCCTGGGGAGAGGTGGATGTAAATGCAATCGCGCACTCTTTGGGCGGAGGTGGCCACCACAACGCAGCCGGGGGAACATTTTACATGTCCATGCAGGAAGCCGAAGGACTGGTACTGGAAAAGATCGAACAGCACCTCGACTCAGGACCTGAAGACAGGAACTGGGCTCAAGTAACATGAGGATTTCAAAATTTTGAAGTGAGGAAGTAGATGGATGAGTTTTCGTCCAATCACTCCTTAAGATAAACAATACAAGCAGCAAAGCAACTCACATGAACAAGGATAACCAGGGAAACAATAGCCTTCCAGCTCAACAACACGGTGTGTTGAATCTGAATAAGCCCGGAGGTATCACTTCCAACAAATGTCTGGAAAAGATAAAAAAGGGATTGAAACAAAAGAAAATTGGACATGCCGGCACCCTGGATCCCATGGCGGAAGGTGTATTAGTGGTACTTTTAGGGGAAGCCACCAAGCTGGAGCCCTATTTGGGTACCAAGGACAAGGTGTACCGGGGTTGGATCAAACTAGGTCAAGAAACCGACACTTACGATTTAGAAGGCGAAATATTACAGGAACGCAGCCTGGAGAACATAGATACCGCATCCGTCCAAGCCGAAATAAATGCCTGGACAGAGATGCGGGAACAGGAAGTTCCAGAATATTCCGCTGCCAAGCACAAAGGCAAGCCTTTGTACGAGTGGAAAAGAAAAGGATGGTCTGTACCCAGAAAGACTAAATCCGTGCAAATAAAACAGGCTGAAGTCCTGGATATAGATTTGCCTTTTGTCAAATTTTGGGTAAAATGCAGCCAAGGAACTTTTATTCGCTCCCTGGCCCACAGCCTGGGGATGCGACTTGGTTGCGGAGCAGTGCTAACTAGGCTTGTTCGGGAGGAAAGTGCTCCCTATAAGCTGAATCAGTCGGACGATTTGGAAACAGTCCTGTCAGATCCGGAAAAGTTTCCGGAGAGGATCTGTCCCATTGCAGAATCTCTTCCTGATTGGCCCAAGGGACACTTGACAGAAGCTCAAATGCAAAGAGTCAAAAACGGTAAATGGCTCCAAAACGAGGAAATTCCGGAACTGTCAACAGAATGGGAAGGCAGGTGCGGGTTGTTGCTTTCACCGCAAGGCAATCCAGTGGCCCTGGTAAAGACCCAATCTACCGGAGACTCCTTGTATTGGACTATTTTACGCGGATTCAGCTCTTTTCACCAGCAATAAAGAGCTCGATTTTGCGATCAACATGATCCAGGGATTTGTCGTCCCGGCCCCCGACCCCTAATTTAGCGGAATCATTAAAAAACGGAAAATCAAATAAAAGGAGGATCGCTGTGGCTTTAACAGTAGAAAACAAAAAGAAAATCATCGAAGATTTCAAACAACACGAGAACGACACCGGATCTCCGGAAGTTCAAATCGCCCTGCTGACAAACAGGATCAGTCACCTCACCGAGCATTTTAAGCAGCATAAGCAGGACTATCATTCCAGAAACGGGCTTTTGAAGTTGGTGGGGCAACGCAGGAGAATGCTGAACTATCTCCGGCGCAAGGATGTAAACCGGTATAGGAACCTGATCAACAGGCTTAACCTCAGAAAGTAAGTTGCCATTGTGCGGTTTTCTGTTATCAAATTGCCAATACATTAGTTAACATGAAAAAGTTTTAAGGTGTTAACAGCCCTTTCTCGCTACTTCGTAGACGAGATTGCCCATGCTTCCTTGTACCCGCGAGGGCATGAGGATTCACATTCGGGGATACTTATTCCCTTACCTGAAAATCAGGAATTTTGATAAACCGCTGTTAACAGTTAACCGCACTTACAACCTTTAACAACACAAAGAAATCTTAAGTGGAGCGAGGAGCAAAGAATTTGAATATGAATAAGCAATTATTAAACACCCAAACTTCCTCTACACAAATCGGAGAGAACAAGTATACACTGGAAACCGGCAAATTAGGTAATCAAGCAGACGGCAGCGTTTGGATCCAGAGCGGAGACACTGTAGTTTTTGTTTCCGCAGTATCGCAGAAACTCGAGAGGGACATAGACTTTATGCCCCTGGTAGCGGATTATCAGGAGATGTCCTACGCGTCCGGCAAAATTCCGGGAAGCTACTTCAGAAGAGAGATAGGACGCCCCAGCGAAAGGGAAACATTGGTATCCAGGCTAATGGACAGACCCATTCGTCCTTTGTTTCCTGAGGGATATTTCGAGGAAGTACAGATTATAGCTACCGTTCTTTCGGCAGATCCGGATTTTGATCCGGACGTTCTTGCTATTACCGGGGCCTCGGCAGCCCTGCAGATCTCCAGCATCCCTTTCATGGGTCCTATTGCCGGGGGCAGAATAGCAAACAACGGTAACGAGTTTATCCTGAACCCGACTCTGGAGCAAATCAATCAAAGCGATATCAATTTGACTCTGGCTGCTTCCAAAGACGCAGTGGTAATGGTGGAAGGCGGTGCGGAATTCGCTTCCGAGGAATTGATCGTAGACGCTATCGCCTGGGGGCACAAACAGCTCATGCCCCTCTTGGAAGTACAAGATGAGCTCCGGGAAACTGCAGGCAAACCCAAAGTATCCTTCCCCGCCCCTGAAGAGGATCAGGAGCTCAGGGATAGGATCCGGGAACTTGCTTCCGAGTCCATGCAACAAGCCCTGGAGATCTCTGACAAGCAATCCAGAAAAGACGCAAAATCTCGGATACACGAGGAAACTTCTCAAAAACTCGCTGAAGAAAATGAACAATGGGGCGAAAAGTCCAAATTGATCAAAAAGTATCTGAATGAGCTGGAAAACAATCTGGTACGCAATAAGATAAAGAAGGAGAACACCAGGATAGACGGACGTAGTCCGGACAGCATTCGCGAATTGGGCATGGAAGTTGGGATGCTCCCTCGGGTGCACGGCTCGGCAATATTCGCCAGGGGCGAGACAAAGGCACTGGGAGTTGCCACGCTGGGCAGCAGCCAGGATGAACAGCACTTGGAAACCTTGAGCGGAGAACAAAGCAAAAGATTCATGCTGCACTACAATTTCCCTCCCTATTGTGTAGGTGAGGTAAAAATGCTGCGCGGTCCAAGTAGAAGGGAAATCGGGCACGGAGCCTTGGCTGAGCGCTCCCTTTCTCCGGTTCTCCCGCCTGCTGAGGAATTTCCATTCACAATACGTATTGTTTCCGAAATTATGGAAAGCAACGGTTCTTCCTCAATGGCAACGGTATGCGCCGGCAGTTTGGCGCTAATGGATGCGGGCATCCCGGTAAAAGCCCCGGTAGCTGGCATCGCCATGGGACTTGTCCAGGAAGAGGATGATTTTTACATACTCACCGATATCCTGGGTGATGAAGATCATCTGGGAGACATGGATTTCAAGGTTGCGGGGAGCAAGGAAGGCATAACCGGAATTCAAATGGATATCAAGCTCTCCGGTATTCCTATTGAAGTACTGAAAAATTCCCTGACCAAGGCAAAAGAGGCCCGGCTGAATATCCTGGATCAAATGAGCACAGTTCTGGAATCCCCGCGCCAAAATCTTTCCCAGTATGCACCCCAATTAAAGGAACTACAGGTAGATGCGGGAAAGATCAAAGATGTGATCGGACCGTCAGGGAAAAATATAAAAGCCATCAGCAAGGCAACCGGGGCATCCATTGATATAGAAGACAACGGTAAGATAACAGTTTTCGCCCCCAACAATCAGGCTCTCCAGGATGCAGTTGAAATGGTGGAATACTATGATCAAAAGCCAGAAGTAGGGAAAAATTATGTGGGAACTGTTAAAATGGTCAAGGATTTCGGTGCAATAGTGGAAATATTGCCAGGTGTGGAAGGCCTTGTGCACATCTCCCAACTGGATTTCTCCAGGATCAATAATATACACGATTTCGTGAAAATGGGCGATGAAATGAGGGTCAAGGTAACTGAAATCGAAAAGGACACCAACAAGGTCCGCTTGAGCAGAAAGGCCGTACTCGCGGAAGACAAGGGCGAGAATTGGGAGGGCCTGGACAAGGGCCCAAACAATAAGCAAAACAAGAAATCCTCCAAAAAAGATTAAATAATTATTGCAAACTGACTAGTTCCCGGGGCATCCTTCTTGGAAGGAATGCCCAGGGAAAATCAAGCAGGGATTTTGACCACATGGAGATCCTGCACTTTTGCAGCAAGTTGACATACAAAAATCTTAAGCTTAACCTTTGAAACTACATTAATTTACTGTTTTTGCTAAACTGGAACTATTCCGGTATGGCATGTCGAAATTCTTGTAAGAAAGTTACAAGAATCACTAAGTATTCTTACTTGAAACTCAAACATAGATCCCCGCACCTTCCAAAAATCAAGGCTTGGAGTTCTACACTGCAGAGTTTCCTTGCACTTTCAGCTCGCAAGTTATGAAAAATTTCCCGCAAAAAACACATGCTTCATCCCCATATATATGGATAAGTGCAGCAGAGACTTCCGGTGATATTCACGGTGCCAATCTGATTGGATCACTTGCAGAACTAACCGAGGATTACCAATTTATCGGGATAGGCGGACCGGAAATGCGGAGCAAAGAATTCTCAGCTTTAATCCGGTCGGAAGAACTCTCGGTAATGGGTTTCACCGAAGTACTTGGCATGCTCCCCAAAATCCTCGGTATCCTGAGAAGAAACAAACAGTTGTTAAGGGCCTACATGCCCAGGTGCATAATTTTGATAGACGCACCGGATTATCATTTCCGCATTGCCAAGATCGCCTCCAAGCTAGGGATTCCTGTGTACTACTACATAAGTCCCCAGATCTGGGCATGGAGAAAAAGACGCGTTTACTTCATGCGCAAGTACGTACAAAAGATCCTATGCATCATACCTTTTGAAAAGGAATTTTACGCATCCTACGGAATAGATGTGGAGTTTGTGGGTCATCCCCTTCTGCAGTACATGGATTTACCGAGCCTGGATTCCATATGCAGTGCCAAAAGGATTATTGCTATACTCCCGGGCAGCAGGAAAAAAGAGATAAGCAGTTTGCTTCCACACTTTGCTGAAGCCGCCGGTATTATCAAAAAACACTTCCCTGATACGGAATTTTACTTGATCAGATCACCCCATATAGAGGAGGGCCAATTGGAAAACCTTTGGCCTCCGGATTTGCCGTGTTCTATCATCCAATTTTCAGAGCGCTATCAAGCAATAAGAGAATGTACTGCCGTAATGACTGCATCCGGAACCGCGAGCCTGGAATGCGCTATTTTAAACATACCCACTGTAGTTGCCTATAAATTGTCCTGGATAAGCTACCAACTCGGAAAATTGGTAGTGGATGTTCCTTATATCAGCCTCCCCAACCTGATCCAAAAAAAGCGAGTGTTTCCGGAATTCATTCAGTCTGATGTTAACGCGGAAAAACTTGCAGCTCAAATCTTGGAGTGGCTGAAAAATCCATCCGAGATGCAGGAAGTAAAAAAGGAACTTTTAAATATCAGGCAAATGCTGGGTAAAGTTACTGCTTCCCACACTGCGGCGGAAATCATACTTAGAGACATTCGGTGCTCTGACAAGGAATTTGAAACTGTTAACGCAAAAGGATAAATATTATGGAAAGTATCAGATACGGCATAATAGGAGTAGGCCATCTGGGAGAGATACATACCAGGCTGGCTGCTGGTATCCACTCCATCAATCTGGCAGGGGTGTACGACACTGACGAGAAAAGAAGCGCTTCGATAGCAGATAAATACGGAACCAAAGCTTACCGGAATCTGGAGGAACTCCTGCAGGAAGTAGACGCAGTCAGCATTGTAGTACCTACTGAACATCATCTGAGCAATACTCGCAAAGCCATTGAAAACGATTGCCATGTGTTTATCGAAAAACCTATCGCAGAAAATTCCAGCCAGGGAGAAGAAATTGTTTCACTGGCAAGGGATATGGGGAAAAAAATCCAGGTCGGACACATTGAACGCTTCAACCCTGCCTTTCTGGCTCTGCAAGGACAAGACATAGCCCCGCTTTTCATAGAATCGCACAGGCTCAGTCAATTCAATCCCAGGGGAACAGATGTGAGCGTTATCCTGGACTTGATGATCCACGATATAGACATTGTTCTTTCACTGATAGATTCACCGGTAAAGACCATAGATGCCTGCGGAGTAAATGTGGTCTCCGAATCAGAAGATATTGCCAATGTGCGGATAAGATTTGAAAACGATAGCGTGGTCAACATGACTTCCAGCAGGATCTCAGCCAAGGATATGCGCAAGATGAGGCTCTTTCAGAAAAACGCCTATGTATCCCTGGACTTTCTTGACCGCAATACGGAAATATTCAAATTGAAACAAGAAGACAACAATGGGGACGAGGAAGCTGAGGGACATATCCAATCCTTGGGCTGTATCGGGGTGGGGGACAAGACCAAGGAAGTACTTTTGGAAGCTCCGGAATGCCAGGAAATAAACTCTCTGGAGTTGGAAATCCGGGAATTCGCGGAAGCAATCCTTGAAGACAGGCCAACTGCTGTTTCCGGCTCACAAGGCTTAAGGGCCCTGCAGGTCGCGGAGATCATCCTGGGGCAGATCAGGCATCCGAATTTACAACTTACCTAAAGTTCTCCAAAAATTTGCTTTCCGGGGTCATGATAAAATTGGTTTTATTTGCCAGGCTCTGTTTGTATGCATCCAGGCTCCGGACAAATTCATAAAAGTCAGAATCCTTGCTGTAGGCCTTACCATAAATAGTTGCCGCCTTTGCATCACCCTTACCTTCGATCAAATCCGCCTTTTTATTGGCATCCGCAATCATTACAGTCCTGTTTCTCTTGGCTTTTGACCTGATCTTGGCCGCTTCTTCCTCGCCCTCGGAGCGATACCTTGTGGCCTGCCTCTGTCTCTCGGATCTCATGCGGTCGAATATCGCCTTCTCATTCTCCTTGGGCAGGTCAGTGCGTTTTATTCTGACATCCAGCACATTTATTCCGTATTGTTTCAATTCATTTTTGGCTACTTTGGTAACCTTGTGCATTATCTTGTTGCGCTCGCTGGATACTATCTGATTCAGGGTGTGACTGCCCAGGGAAACCCTGAGTTCCGAATACACTATATCGTCCAGTCTGGTCACTCCCCTTTGCAGGGTACCGGCAGTCCGATAAAACTCCAGCGGGTCCTCTATTCTCCAGCGGGCATAATTATCAACTACCATGGTTTTCTTGTCCTGGGTGATAATTTCCGAAGGGTCGGAATCGTATTCCAATATCCGGTGATCCAGCTTGATAGCCTTTTGAAGAAAAGGGATCTTGAAGTGCAGTCCGGGTTGGACTACTTTGTCTACCGGTTTGCCCAGGTATACGAGAACCGCCCTTTGTGTCTGATCAACCACAAAAAAGCTCTGCATTACAACTATCAAAACCAGAACTACTGCCACTATTATGGCTATTGTCTTACTTTGACTGGTCATCATCGCCCTCTTTAATCTATAAGTATCTATTTAGTGATTGGACGCAAACTCACCCACCTACTTCGTCGCTGCAAAATTTTGAAATCCTCATGTATTAATATCACGGCTTTTTTGTTCTAGAGTTCAATTTACTGTATATATTTGATTTTTTAATTCATACAAATTTAAAATCCGAAATTCAAATATCGAAATTCGGGCAATCTTGACCAACTGGATCAAGAAATAAAATCAAAGAGTTGATAAAACATCAAACATCAAGCGTTTAAATAGTTGTTTATTTTCAAAGCAAAAACTGGACAAAAAAGATAACTTATTGATATCAATCAATCGTTCGTTTAGAATAATATTACCGTGGTATTAATATACACTGCGGTTTCAAAATTTCATCGCTCCTTGTATCTGGGCAAGTTTGCGTCCAATCACGGTTTTTGTTCAAGCACTATTTAGTGGGTTCAAAATTTTTTTCTTACTCCAGGCTTCGAGCCTTTTAGCATCACTTTCTTGCAACTTCTAACTTCTTGATTTTCTCTTTATCTTACTTCTTGCTTTCAGCTTCGAGCTTTTTCCCTATTTCTTCACGCCGCTCCGCAATTTGTCCAATGGGAGATACGGGACCATGTTTTCTCCTGCAGAACCGGAAAATATTAGCTTGTTTTCCGAACTGTCCAGGATCTCCTGCATTGTTTCCAGATACAACCTCTTTCTGGTAACCTCGGGTACATTCTTGTATTCCTCCCTCAATTCCAGGAAACGCTGGGACTCACCCTCTGCCTTCAGCACCTTGGACTCCTTGTAAGCCCTGGCATTGTTCAGGATTTTTGCTACCTTCCCCCTTGCCTTGGGAAGGATATCGTTCCTAAAGCTCTTGGCCCGATTGATAAACGTATTCTTGTCTTCCCTTGCGCTGGCCACATCCTTGAATGCGTCCCTGACTTCCCTGGGGGGATGGACGTCCTGCATATTGACCGCTGTCACATTTATCCCGCTTTTGTAATCATCCAGGATTTCCTGTAACAGGCCCTTTGTAGTTTGCTGGATCTCCATTTTCCTTTCAGTCAGTGCTGCATCGATAACGTTGTTGCCGATCACATCCCGCATGGCAGCTTCTGCAGCGTCCTTCACCGTCTTTTTGGGCTTGCTGATATTAAACAAGTAGTTCCTTGCATTCTTGATCCTGTACTGCACGATGAATTTGACATCCACAAAATTCTCACCCTTGGTGAGCATCATGGCTTCCTTGGGTATGGATCTGGCCTTGCTTTCCTCGTATGTGCTCACCGAATCCGGGGTGCGGAAACCGATTTCTATCCGTTTTATTTCCGTTACCTTGGGTTTTTGCACGGTTTCAACCGGATAGGGGAAATGATAGTGCGGACCCGGTTGCGTCATGCGGGTGTACTCCCCAAAACGCTGGACCACACCAACTTCCTTGGGACCCACTATGTATATGCCAGTAGCTATCCAAATCAGGAGCACTGCCATTATAACAATTATGATCCCTGAGGATCCCATGTTCTTGAACTTGCGGAGTTTCTTCTTGATTTCCTCGAAATCCGGAGGCGGAGGACCTCCGCCCGAACCCTGCGAACGCTGTTTTTCCTTTAATTTATCCCAATCCCATGTCATAAAAGAATGATAAAACTAGTTTAATCATTTGGTCAAGCATATTTTTTGAATTTATATTAAATAAGGGGTTTAAACTTGTCATAATTTAAAAACTGCACTATATATTAACTAGTTGTTGCTTCCTTGTTCTTGGTTGTTTTGTTCTTAGTTACTGGGGTCACGATCATTTGATGGTCTCGAAAACCCAATTTTAACTTTCATAATTTTTTGCTTTACTTTTAAAGCTTCAGTACAAAGGAGACTAGGTATGAAACCAGTAAAGTCGGATGTATTCAGGGCCTATGACATAAGGGGAGTAGTGGATCAGGATTTTGACCCTGAATGGGTGGAGACACTTGGCAAGGCCTGCGGCACTTACTTCCAACAGCACGGATACAGCCAAGCTGTAGTTGGCCGGGATTGCAGGCATAGTTCCCCGGAATATCAACAAAGAATGATCCAGGGTCTGCTTTCCACAGGAGTGGATGTTGTATATCTTCCCATGATCCCCACTCCGGTTTTTTACTTTGCAATAAAACACCTGGAGCGCCAGGCCGGGGTGATGATCACAGCAAGCCACAATCCACCTGAATTCAACGGATTCAAGGTCTGGGCAGGAAACAACACCATTCACACAGACGAAATCCAGAAGATTTATCAGATCATGGAATCCGGCAGCTTCGAACAGGGGGAGGGGATAGCCAGCGAACTCGACATACTCCCAATATATCAGGAGGAACTAAGTTCTCAGATCCAAATGAGCGACCAGATAAAAGTAGTAGTGGACGGAGGCAACGGCACTGCAGGGGAAGTTTGCTCCCAATTGCTGGAGAGAATCGGTGCGGAAACCGTTCCTTTGTACTGCGACCCGGACCCGGATTTTCCCAATCACCACCCAGACCCGACGGTATCAGAAAACATTCGGGATCTGCAGGAAAAGGTAAAAACAGAGAATGCCCATGCCGGTATAGGCTTGGACGGGGACGGGGACAGGATAGGAGTAGTTGACGAAAAAGGCGACATACTCTACGGGGACCAACTGCTAGCTATCTACGCACGGGATTTGCTTTCCCAAAATCCGGGTTCGGTTGTAGTGGGAGAGGTGAAATGCACGCATCTCTTGTTCCAGGATATAGAAAAGCACAACGGAGTTCCCTTGATGTGGAAAACCGGGCATTCCCTGATAAAGGCAGAAATGAAGCAAAGAGGAGCATTGCTGGCAGGCGAAATGAGCGGACACATGTTTTTTGCCGACAGGTACTACGGTTTCGACGATGCCATATATGCCGCCATGCGCCTGGTGGAAATCATGAGCAAGGATCCGGGCAAACCGCTGAGCAGCTATCTGGATGACTGGCCGCAAACTGTCAACACCCCGGAAATCAGAATGGACTGCCCGGATGAGATAAAATTCCAATTACTGGAAAAAGCCAAGGAATATTTCCGTACCCGTGCACCACAGGACTCGGAAGTCGTGGATGTGGACGGAGTAAGGATCAATTTCAGTGACGGTTGGGGGCTTTTGCGCGCCTCCAATACCCAGCCGGTACTGGTTCTACGATTCGAGGCCCAGTCCCGGGAGAGGTTGGAGGAGATCAGATCCTTTTTCCAAGACCCCTTGCAGGAATGGATTGAACAGTTGGGTGAAAACAATTGATCCTTTATGCTGACAGTTAGATATCCAAAGATATGATTATCCGCAACTCACGCAAACAAGATGCAAGGTCCCCTTTCAGCCAGCTACTTAGAACCACCGGAGTTATCATTGTATTGATCTCAGCCGGGATTTTGTTCTGGAAATACTACGAAATCAGCATGGGCAAAATAATGGGCCCGCAAAACGTCAAGGATCAAACCACTACTTTGTCCCAGGGCCAGCTGGATTCGATTCAAAAATTCTCCCAGGCCCTGAAATCGACATATGGTCAAAAATTCGAACTACAAGTACGAAGGGAGGCTTTTAAACAACCTCCGGACACTGACTCCAAGACCATTTTTTTGGGGGTTTGCCCCCAACAGGAACAGGTGATACTCAAGCTCCCGGCCCTTGTTCAAAACGCTCTTCCCAAGGGTTTTACCAAGTACGTGGAGGATAAACACTTCCAAAGATACTGGGAAGCCGGAACTTGGGACCAAGGTATTCTGGACTGTTTGAATCTGGTTTGGAGTCAACTGAACAAATTGCAAAAGGAGAAAACTAAATGACAAACACCAAAAGCGATTCCGGAGTTGTTTTATACACTGACGGGTCCTGCCTGGGAAATCCCGGTCCGGGTGGATGGGCCGCTGTAATTCATAATGACAAAACACGGGAAATATCAGGTGGATTTTCCAGGACCACCAACAACAGAATGGAAATCAATGCCCTGGTGCAGGCACTGAAAAATATACCTGAAAACTCGGATGTCACCGCCTATACCGACTCCAAATATCTGCACGACGCCCTGGACAAGGGATGGCTCAAGAAATGGCAGAAAAACGGATGGAAAACCGCTTCCAAGTCCAGGGTCAAAAACAAGGATTTGTGGGAGGAACTTGTAGCCATGCTGGAAAAGCACAACCTGAACCTGAAATGGGTCCCTGCCCACACCGGACAAAAGGAAAACGAACGCTGCGACTATCTGGCCAAAACAGAAGCCCAGAAGCCGAATTTACCAATAGATAAAGGATATGAGTAATGAGCTTAAAGCTGAAAGCTAGAGAAGAGCTCAAAGCTGCAAGCTGCAAGCTGAAAGCAAGAAATAAGAGAAAAGAAGCAAGAAAAGAGTTAAGAGATAGAAGCCGGAAGAGAAAATGCAAAGATAAGGCAAAAGAGAGGAAGAATAAAGAAACAGTGTTTTCAATATTCCCAAGTAAGATGCTACTGCAAAAAGTAGCTTTAGTTATTAAATTTTGCAATACACTAGTTATAACTCTTTGATTTTTCTTAA
>CAJXKR010000006.1 GCA_913055815.1 uncultured Desulfohalobiaceae bacterium
AGTCGAGCCGATATTTCCAGGGAACAGATCAATACCTATCTGAAATCCTCACTATCCACCAACGATATGTTTTTGGGAACCTGGACTTGTTGGGAAGATTTCCAGGACGGGGGCGAGATGATCCCCTACTGGTACAGGGATGACGGGGAATTCAAAAAGGACAGGCTAACCGGCTACCAGAGTTCTACCTGGTATACAAAACCCAAGCAGGAGAACAAGCTTACGGTGCTTGATCCTTTTAAATACGAATTGGCCTCTGGGAAAGAAATCCTCATGACCACGATCGCCGCCCCGATAAACGGCCCGGATGGAGAGGTCCTGGGAGTGGCGGGCATAGATATCGCCCTTAGTTCTTTGCAGGAGATGATCAGTAAAACCAAGCCATTTAAAAACGGCCATTCCTTTTTGGTCTCTTCTTCCGGAAAAATCATCGCTCATCCCAGGGAAAAATTGGTAACCCAAGATGTGACAGATTTTTTTGAACGTCCGCAAGAGCTTGAGAATGCTATCCGGGAAGGTTCTACATATCAAGAGGACGGAGCCTTTGACGAATCTTTCCAGGATTATCGCTTTTACTTGTTGCCGTTTGAATTAAGTAATGGTGAAAAATGGATGTTCGGGGTGGCAGCCCCGTTAAAAGGCCTGTTAAAGCCGGTGAACACCATGAGGAACGTTTCCATAATCCTGGCCCTGGCAGGGATACTTGCATTGGCGACAATCATCTTTTTTCTGGTCAGGAGTATCACCAATCCGATCTCCATGCTTACCCGGGCAGCCGAGAGGGTTGTTGAAGGGGATTACAATGCCATCCCCGAGGAGTCGCATTTTAGCGGTGAACTTATACTTTTACAAAAGGCACTTGCAAATTTGGTAAGCCAAATCAGCCAAACCATAAATTATTACGAGAGTGTTCTGGAGGAAATGGCAACTGCATTGGTTTGGACTGACAGGGATGGCTACGTCAAAAGGTTCAATAAGGCGGCTGCCAAGTTGGTGGAGGAAGACAACAAGGACAGGTTGATCGGGGAAAAGGTCGGGCTTGCGTTTTACAACGACTCTAGCCGGTCTACGGTAACCGACAAGGTGGTGAGCGAAAAACAGGCGCTTTCAAGTATACAAACCGAACTGGATACCAGGAAGGGCAATAAACGGCATATCCAAATAGATCCTGCTCCTTTGTTCGATGAGAACGGGGAAGTTGCGAGTGTGTTTTTGACCGGCGCTGATATCACCGATATTAAGCAGCAGGAGCAGTACATCCAGGAACAAAACCAAAAGCTCTCCGAACTCTCGCAGCAGGCCAAGGATGTATCTGAACGCCTGGCCAGTGCTTCCGAGGAACTCTCGGCACAGATAGAGGAAGCCAGCAACGGGGCGGAAGAACAGCAAAAACGCTCCTCGGAAGTAGCCACCGCCATGGAGCAGATGAATTCCTCCATCCTGGAGATATCCAGGAACGCTTCCAGTGCAGCCGAACAATCCGAGGGAACCAAGAAGAAAGCCAAGGAAGGCAAGGAAATTGTGGACCACGTGTTTGAAAACATGAGCGGCGTGAATCAGCGTGCACAGAATGTAAGGAGTTCCATGGATCAGTTGAGCCAGGAGGTACAGGGTATTAATCAGGTGATGGACATGATAAACGACATAGCGGACCAGACCAATCTCCTGGCCCTGAATGCGGCAATTGAAGCCGCCCGGGCCGGGGAGGCGGGCAAAGGTTTTGCAGTTGTGGCGGATGAAGTGCGCAAGCTGGCTGAAAAGACCATGGAGGCCACCAAGGAAGTGGGTACCACCATTAGCTCCATAACTTCCAGTACCCAGAAGAACGTGGAAGAGGTCAAGGAAACCGAGAGGGCGGTGCAAGAGACTTCGGAGCAGTCTAAAAAAGCTGATGCCTATCTAGAGGAAATCGTGGGATTGGCGGAATCCAATGCAGAACAGGTGCAGAATATCGCCACATCCTCTGAGGAGCAGTCCTCGGCCAGTGAGCAGGTCAACCAGTCCACCGAAGAGGTTAACAGGACTGCAAAGGAGGCTTCTGAGACCATGCAGCAGTCTGCACAGGCCATATCCGAACTGAACAAGCTGGCCCAGGATTTGGATCAAATAGTCAAACAGATGTAAACCTGACAATAAAAATCCCCGGCCTCCGGGCCGGGGATACCTCTAATCCCCGCTGTACCTACCCGCGGGGTGCCGGTTTTAATGCTCAAATTTGGCCTTGAAATCTAAAGCCACTGAAATGGAAGGGAGATTGGAAAAATGTGATTTTTTGCTCGTTTAAAGCTTCTGATATCCAAGCCTTGCCAAGTGGCCCACTTTTGCTCCAAGTGCTTACCCGGCCGGCTGGATAACCAAGTCGCAGAGCGGACCACCCGGGTGCGGCTTGAATTGAATCCGGTTATCCGGGTGTTAGAATAGAAAACTCTCGCTGTTGTGTGGTTGGTCCTTAATCCTTCCGTTCCGGGCGGGGTATATGAATATCCATCCTGGTACCCTGACCTGCAGCTGAATCTATCCACATTCGCCCATTAAATTGCTTGGTTACCCAATAGGCCTTGGTTATTCCGAAACCTCCACCCATGGTTTTTTTGTTCCCGGCGTTGGTGCCGCGATATCCGTAATCCACCACTTGCTCTATCTCATCCTCGGATATGCCCCAGCCTGTATCTTCCACTGCAAAACGCAAGTTTTCGCCGTCATCAAAAAGCCCTACAAGTACTTTTCCGCCGGGATCGGTGTATTTGCGGGCATTGGCTATAAGATCCCGCATTACATCCTGAAAAATCGGGGGCATATAGATTTTGTCCATGTCCACACTTTCGAAGTTCAGGTTTATATAATAGTCCTTTTCTTCTTGAACAGCCAGATTGTATACAAACCGGTATTTTCCCTTGCTGTTTTTTTCGATTGCAGCAAATACATCCACAAAATTTTGCAACAATTCTCCTAAATCGTGTTCCATCCATTTGCCCGGATTTTCCAAACGGGTGATTATCTCCCTGGCCCGCACCTGCAGTATCCCGAACACGGATTCAATGTTGGCTACCGACTCCTGCGCCTCAGGGTCTTCCTTCAGATGCGGGTTATGCCCCATGAACTCATCTATTTTGTCCCGGATGTACTTGAAGTGTTCATCCACTTTCTTGGCGTGCTCCAGTGCACTGCAAGCATTGTTCAGGCTGTCCTTGATTTGAAAGACGAGGATTATGCACTCTTGGAGCGTGCCTTGATCATCCGCCATGATTTGCAAGACTTGCAATTCCCCGGAAAGGATATTGATCACATTGTAAAAGCTGTGCATATCCAAAAGCACGGTATCTTCATGGCTTAACTGTATATCTTTTTTTATTTCCACTTGCATTTAGCACCTCCCTGGTGGATGCTGGTTATGGATTTCTTTATCGGCATGTTAATACAATGGCAGCAAATTGTATACCAAATCCTGTTCATTCTCAGCAATCCTAATTTTTTTAATTTTCAAATATATTGACAATGTCATTTTCTGTAAATGGTTTTTATCCGAAACAAGAACCATTTTAATCCGCCTATGCGGCGGTTCACGCGACTTAGTAAAATTGCCGGAACAAATTTTATCTCTAAGCCGCCTATGCGGCGGTTCACTACCTATTTTTACATAATAGGGTTCAGCCATTTCTCTAAGCCGCCTATGCGGCGGTTCACTACTACTATGATAATACGAGCCCGCTTCTTTATCTCTAAGCCGCCTATGCGGCGGTTCACTTATCTGATAAGGTTAAGGCTGGGAGCTTGCATCTCTAAGCCGCCTATGCGGCGGTTCACAAAGGGACTAACAAAAAGTTGTGGTTGTTTTATCTCTAAGCCGCCTATGCGGCGGTTCACTTGCTGACGCCTACGCAATTCGGCCAACTGCTTCTCTAAGCCGCCTATGCGGCGGTTCACGCTGGGATATTCCAATCTATGCTCGACCTTCGTCTCTAAGCCGCCTATGCGGCGGTTCACGGTATCGTCTCGTGCCTGGGGTATATAATCTTTCTCTAAGCCGCCTATGCGGCGGTTCACATGTTACCACAGGTGATGACAACGGTGGTTCTTCTCTAAGCCGCCTATGCGGCGGTTCACTTAACAAGTCCTCGCATCCGCAGCTATCACAATCTCTAAGCCGCCTATGCGGCGGTTCACCTGCTCCATTATTTAGTGCAACAGGCCACAATTCTCTAAGCCGCCTATGCGGCGGTTCACTTAGTACCCCGCCTTGCAGACGCTTTATTTCTTCTCTAAGCCGCCTATGCGGCGGTTCACGGCCTACAAGGAGTCCGGTTGGAAATCCGGCTTCTCTAAGCCGCCTATGCGGCGGTTCACACAACCAATTGAGACGTATCGTTAATGTCTATTCTCTAAGCCGCCTATGCGGCGGTTCACACTGGAGAAATGCAGGCGGATATATATTGGAATCTCTAAGCCGCCTATGCGGCGGTTCACGGGATCATGTGCTCTGTGTTTTTCTTCCTTTTTCTCTAAGCCGCCTATGCGGCGGTTCACAAGCTGGGCACTGCCCTTGACCGTGGCTGCCATCTCTAAGCCGCCTATGCGGCGGTTCACAGTTTTGTGTGCCGCTTATATAACGTTCTCTATCTCTAAGCCGCCTATGCGGCGGTTCACACATTACCTACAGGATTACAAAATGGATTGTTTCTCTAAGCCGCCTATGCGGCGGTTCACTGACCCGACTTGCAGTTTATGCGGAAACAGCCTCTCTAAGCCGCCTATGCGGCGGTTCACAAAGAAAAATACTGCTCCACGTACACACGAAGTCTCTAAGCCGCCTATGCGGCGGTTCACACCCCTTGCATCTCTTGGCCGGATTCGGTACTTCTCTAAGCCGCCTATGCGGCGGTTCACTCGTTTATTACCGTCTTGATCTTCCCACTTTTTCTCTAAGCCGCCTATGCGGCGGTTCACTTGGTTCAAACATGCTAATGCTCGCAATTTGTTCTCTAAGCCGCCTATGCGGCGGTTCACATTGCCGTTCCTCTTGTAATACTGGCTCAAAATCTCTAAGCCGCCTATGCGGCGGTTCACAGCAGGGATCCCAATCAAGAAGTTGAAACAAATCTCTAAGCCGCCTATGCGGCGGTTCACACAATCATCGCATTGACGACAAACATGCACTTTCTCTAAGCCGCCTATGCGGCGGTTCACAGCGAATTAGTCAAACAAGTGGCTTATTCAATTCTCTAAGCCGCCTATGCGGCGGTTCACACGGCTCGGTATATTCTGTAGTGAGTGACGTGGTCTCTAAGCCGCCTATGCGGCGGTTCACACATTCTGCTTTTGTACTAATTTCCTTGCCCGTCTCTAAGCCGCCTATGCGGCGGTTCACTATCCAGATACTATAATGAGTAGGAAAGTTAGTCTCTAAGCCGCCTATGCGGCGGTTCACCCCGGTCTGTTTTTCGATTTCGTTTTTAAAATTCTCTAAGCCGCCTATGCGGCGGTTCACCTACTATATATTTCTTCGCCTGCTCTAGTGTATCTCTAAGCCGCCTATGCGGCGGTTCACTAGATGATACAACTACAAACTATATTGATAGTTCTCTAAGCCGCCTATGCGGCGGTTCACGTAATGGGCCGGGGACCCTACTATAATCTCAATCTCTAAGCCGCCTATGCGGCGGTTCACACTCACAACATCTTGCTGCGAGTTCTTCTCGCTCTCTAAGCCGCCTATGCGGCGGTTCACTCCCGGGCCGCCTGGGCTTTGATCTCCCGGACGTCTCTAAGCCGCCTATGCGGCGGTTCACTGTTATTACGATAAATATCTATGATTTAGCCGTCTCTAAGCCGCCTATGCGGCGGTTCACTTCTAGTCGAATACTCTTAGCTCTAGTTGGCATCTCTAAGCCGCCTATGCGGCGGTTCACTTTCTGACAGAATATAAAACTTGGAATAGCCATCTCTAAGCCGCCTATGCGGCGGTTCACCGCACTAAGCAAGTGTTTGTAAATGCTTTTGATCTCTAAGCCGCCTATGCGGCGGTTCACTCAACCCTTTCAGCAACGTCAGTTTCACCCTTTCTCTAAGCCGCCTATGCGGCGGTTCACAAATTCAACCTGTTCTGCTTCGGGTTCTGGCTTCTCTAAGCCGCCTATGCGGCGGTTCACTGATCCAACTCCCTAGAAGTGAAAAGTATATTTTCTCTAAGCCGCCTATGCGGCGGTTCACGGGACCTTCCCCATTTGTCAATACCATCTTCTTCTCTAAGCCGCCTATGCGGCGGTTCACGGTCAGGATCCAGGTTTCGGAAAAGGGGGTGATCTCTAAGCCGCCTATGCGGCGGTTCACAACCGGGCTCATTCTCCAACCTGCGCTTGTATTCTCTAAGCCGCCTATGCGGCGGTTCACTTGTCAGACATTTAATCCCCCAATATATTTTTTCTCTAAGCCGCCTATGCGGCGGTTCACCCCATCGCCTGCACTGCCTCGGAGTAAGTATATCTCTAAGCCGCCTATGCGGCGGTTCACATCCTTCTGGAAATTCCAACAATAGTTTAGGCTCTCTAAGCCGCCTATGCGGCGGTTCACGGCCGGACACGGCAAGGAGGCCCAGGCCTACAGTCTCTAAGCCGCCTATGCGGCGGTTCACTCTTCAATTTGATGATGAGAAAAGTATCTATTTCTCTAAGCCGCCTATGCGGCGGTTCACGTAGATCATGAACATATCAAATCTCATCTTACTCTCTAAGCCGCCTATGCGGCGGTTCACTGGCAGTTTCTCAAGATTTAAAAAAATATTTATCTCTAAGCCGCCTATGCGGCGGTTCACTTAATAATGCTGTATATAGATTCGGTTGTACATCTCTAAGCCGCCTATGCGGCGGTTCACAGGAGATGTAAACTTTTATATTCAATATTTGTGAATAGTTATCCTTGAATACATCTTGAAAGGATGTTTTCAAGCTCTTTCTGTAACATGTTGAAATATAGGATTATTGAAATCCGCCTCAATTAGATCCTTAAAACCTATATGCAAATCCGTTTATGTTTGAACTCAAGCCGTAGCTGTTAAACCCGTCTTCCCTCCAGGTTATATCTTGGGTAATCTGTTTCCAGTCAAAAAATACACTGTGTTTTTTGTTGTTCCTCTCGATCAGAAAATAGGGTAGTTGTTCACTGTTCTGCATCCTGGATTTCAGGGTCTGCACCGAATCCAGCTCCTTCGGGTCCACACCTTTACTGATCAAATGGTTCCTCTTCTTGCGGGCCTTTTTCAATAGTTCGTTGTTGTCCTTGTTCCGTACTCTTTTCACCTGAATCCTTCTTGCATTTTGGGGTATATCCTCGATACCCTGCAACCTTATCATTCTTCTTTTTTCCAGCTCCCGCATTCCGGCATTGTTCAGCACAGCGTTCAGCACAGCCTGTCTCCCTATAATCCTGACCTTGGTCCCCAAGTATTTGGAGGTGGCCAATGGCAGATCTATTCCGGCCCGGATTTTTTGGCTGTGAAAGATGCCGTGCAACCTGTTGATAGCCTTGTTCACGGCAAAATTTACATCTTCCGGATCTACTTTTGGATCTAGGTTTATTTCCAGATACTTTGGCTCCATGTTTTACCTCCCGGGTTAATTGCCATCCCACGCGGGTACGACGAAGCATGTGCAATCTCGACTACGATGTAGCGAGAGCCATCCCTCGATTTTTGAATATTAGCCTCTGTTTTTTTATTCTTGCGTAACCACGTAATAACTTAACCACATAATCACATAATAACATCTTTAAATTTAACTGCCCTTGGATGTGGAAAACACCCCGCCTCGAACCATCATGGCGGCAAAAAACATGGCGTCATTGTCAGGTTCGGCATGATTTGCCAAGCGTTCTGCCAGTTTATCCAGTCCGGCAAAGATTTCGTAGAAGGTTTCTCCGCTTCCGGGCCTTCTCATGGCAGTAGCCCTGGATTTGTCCGGACCAAAGGGATCTACTGGTATAGCCCGCTCATGATTTGCGTAATTGGAATACCAGGTATCGATCTTTCTCAGGGCATTCCCTGCTTTTTGACTGTGTATCCCGGCGGCGTCGGGTTCGTTGTAGATCTTGTTCCGAAAGAGTATTTTTTTGCTGCTCATATCTAATTCCTGGGAAGGATAGACCTCGCCTCCGTAATTTATTGTGCCGTAAATCTTGTAAACAGGATGAAAATAGCAGTGATCCCGGGTCAGCGCATCTTCTATATAGCGGGTTAGAGTCTCAATGCCTTCGGGATTGCCGAAATCGTCAGCCAGGCAGTCAAACTCCAGTTCCTGTTCCCCTTTGTCCTGGAAACTCACCACACAACGCAAGTCAGCCGCGTATTTGTTCCGGAAAAGGATGTCCCCGTTCACGAGCTGAACCGCATACTTGCGGGCAAGATACCCCATCCCTCCTTTTTGCTTTATATCCTGCATTACTTCCCTGACCTTCTCGGTCAAGCCAAAGGTCTTGTTTTGATTTTCCTGGCAATTGGTGAGTTGCATGCACTGGGGGACAAAATTGACAGAGCCCTGGACGCAAAACCTGTTCACTTCCGGGTCCAGATGGGCCACTTCCACGTGGTGGGGATTGGGAGTGTCTATTTTCAGTTCTTCCCCTTCCCCTTTGAAATATGCTTCCTTGAATTCACTTGTCGTGCCCAATACAGAAGATTCCTGGATAACTACCGGGGTGGTTTCCCCGCTGTCGAAAACATTCAGGATGTTCGCATTGGACGGGCGGATAGAGCCGTTTACATTGCACATATGGGGAATGTTGTTCTTCAACTCTTTTGTGCTTGTTTGAATAGCCATGTATATACCTCCTTGTTTATTCGTTGCTTACATATAATGTGTTTGACCGGGAATCGAATCTTTTCTCCCACAAGAGTGACCAATCCCTAAGTCCGCTACTGTTGTGCAAGTATTGCCTCACCGGCACCCTGTCTATTACTGAAAAAACCGGCTCTGCATAGGCATGCCTGTGATTCGCCTCCCGCGTGCCGGACCTTTTTCCGGGATGCTCCAGCAATTGATAACCAATCAGGCTAGGGAAGTTGGAACCAGGCTTGTTAACAACCTCTTTGCCGGTGGAATCCATCAATGGCTGGGTTGACCAGAGCAGGGCTTCGGCAGGCGAGTAACCCTGATCGACAAATGATTGCAATCTCTCGTTGTTTAGCCTGTAAAGCAGGCCGGAATAATTCTGCTCTTTGAGAAGCTCTTTCAATTTCAGCTCTGAATCCAATGGACCTGCCAATTCCTGGTGGGTTATCTGTCCTCCCAGGAACTTCATGTTTTGCAGCACAAGCCTGGCTGCTTCCCGGAACGCAGAATGCTCGAAAACATCGCCCTCGATAAATTCGATTTCCGCTATAAGGGAGAAATGTCCGGAAGCAAGGAGCTTGTAGGGGAATCTGTGAAAGATGGCGTGCTCGTCAACATTCTTGCTTGATACCATGGATTTCTTGTATTCACTCTCCACACCTGCCCCGGAGAGCATTCCGCTATAGGATTGCAGGCTGTGCTGGATGACCGCAAAGGAGTTGACAACGAATTCATTGGCTTGATCTGTATATGCGTTGGTTTTTTCCTGGAAAGCCCTTAGAAAATTGCTGATTGAATAAGGGGACACGGACCAGACCGGAGTCTGGGCGACGTTTATGTTGTCTGCTGCTATTTGGATAATAATATGCTGAATCATGTCAATCTCCTCCAGATAATGGAACTTATTCCCTGTAAATCCTCTTGTTTTTCTTCAACCGGGATGTCGGATTTTGCATACAGGTTCCTGAAAATGGAATTGGTCAGTATTTCTACAAGATCCGGGTTCTTGAAATCCTCCAGCAGCAAGGACAGCATGGTCTGTTTCCCGGGCGTGTTGTTGAAAAAGGAGAGAAAATCCTGTTTGTCAGTGTATTCTTCCCCATCAATCAGATCCCGGATCTGGTTTTTCAATTTGCCGCAAAAATCGAGATATTTTTTTACTGCATATTCAAATCCGCGGTGTTTGCGGAGTTTGAAGTTGTAATCCGACTCCCGCGGGTGCCTGGTTTTGGCATGCCTTGCCGTTTCTTCCCTTTTCAGCACCCTGTCCCTGTAGAGCCTGTTGATCCTGTTCATTATTCCGGGCGCGATCCGAACATTGTCGGATTGGCCTATATGGACGATGTTGCCGTTCCTGTTGCTGGCAAACGCCCCTATGTTTACTGGGTTGCCGTCTCCGACAGTCATGGTCAGATGTAGTTCCCTGGCCCTGGACATTACCCTGTAATCGTTAGTGATGTACCTGTATGTGGATTGGAAGTCCTCCAGGAGTTGTACCGAAGTTACCGGGGTGAGCTCGATTTCTTCTTCAGATTCCGGTAATTCGTCTATAAGCAGTCTGGAACCCTTGTCCGGATCTATTTGTTCCAAGTCCCCAAAAACGTGGTTGGATTGGATTTGCTTGATCAACGTGTCTGAAAGTGCTTGCAACTCCGGATAAGCACTTGTCGCTTGCTTGCTCCAGCCGGGATGGATTTGGAGCGAGAGCAGGGTCTGAAGGGGACAGGAATAGTTGTCGATTCTTATTTGCAGGTTCAGGAAGTGATTGACGTCAAGTCCCAAATTGTTCCTTACATGGTGTTTTGCGTAATAATTGTAGCAGGAGGTGCAGATTCCGACCGGGGGAGTTTCCCTGGATTCCCTGGCTCCCGGATAGGCCGGCAGGGAGAGTTCGTTCTGGGCATTAGCCCTGGAATCCCTTAATTTTAGGGTCCAGGGACTGAAATTCCGGATAAAGGTTGGCGAATTTATAAAACCCATCGGCCTTTTGTCGTAGTCTTGCAATTCTTCACAGTTGTAGCCAGTAACCAGGTCCAGTACCTCTTTTGCCCTGTTCTCCAGCTCTTCCCATTCAAAATCCCCTTGCAGCATTCTTGCAAGGATTTCCAGCTTGGCCTGGCTGGCATCCTTGTGCAGGGAGCCGATAACCGAGGTCAGTAGCAGGGAGCGGGACAAATCATTGCTGCAGTCCTGCTCTGTATCCAGTTGGAAAAAGGGACGTGCCGAGCTGGACATGCTAGCAACATGACAGGGCCCCTTTTTGGCTATCAGTTCTTTGGCCCTGCCTTTCAGATTCTTGTCTGTTAACGCATTTGGTTGGTAATATTGTAATACCTGTTGGAACCAAGGAGTAAGTTGCATATTAGCTCCATAATTTTTAGTTAATAAATTTAATTGACATTTTTGGATAGATTTTATAATATAATACAAAATTATTTACAAAGTGTCAAATTTATTGTTCAAAATGTTTACTTGGAGTTGAAGCCACAATTACGGTTCCCTGTTTTAACTACCAGGTGGTTTGGATCAATTCAAGCCGCAGCTTTGTGGTGCACTGTACGAATTGATTATCCGGGCCTCTTGAAGTCTGGATAAGCACTTGGGGCAAGGGTGGCCGCCCCGGTAAAATATAAATTTCAATGCAATATTAATAAATTTAATCTAAAGTTTTGGATCAAAAATGCTAAGGGACCTGAAATGGGACCGCAGGATCAGGCTGCAATTTATCGAGGTAGTTGCCTATTGGGAAGGAAGCGTGGATACTACCCGCTTGATGCAGCAGTTCGAAATCAGCCGTCCTCAGGCGATCAAGGAATTCAAGCTGTATCAAGAAATGTTTCCGGAAACCCTGGATTACGAGGATTCGAAAAAGAGATACTGCCTGCTTGTGTCCAGTCCGCCCCTTTTCCCGAAAGGACCTGATATAAACAATTACATGAATCTGATAACCATCGGGAGCAAGCCGGAATGGTTAGAGAGTCTGGGCTATCCGGCTCCTTCTGTTCGAAGGGTGAACGCTTATGTGGTTTCCCGGGTTGTTTCCGCGCTAAGGAATAACATAATGGCCAGGGTCAAGTATCAGGCCCTGGAAAGTGCGGATGTGGAGGAGAGGATAATCAAGCCCACCAAGTTGATCAATACCGGATATCGTTGGCATATCAGGGGATTGAGGGAAAAAAGGGGGGAGATAGGTTACCGGGACTTCTTGTTGCCCAGGTTTACAAACTTTCTGGGATTCGTGCATACTTCGTTCAGGAACGAACCCAAAGATACGGAATGGAATACCCGGGTGAGTGTGGAGCTGCAAATAAATCCGCGTATTAGAAACCGCGAGCGCAGAAGGATTATACAAGAGGAATTCGGCATGAACAACAACGGGATCTTGCAGATAGAGACCAATGCGGCCATGGTCAAGTATATCCTGGATTGCTATACAATAGATGTTGACAGTGATGCCTGCAACTATGAGAAAAACCTCTTGAGTGTAAGAAATTATCCTGAAATCCGCAAGTATTTGCTAAAACCCAAGGATCTTGGAGATGAAGACGTATAAATCCAAAAAATTGCTGCCGTCCCACAAACAAGGTGTGTATTACCTGGAGCACTGCAGGGTGCATTCCCGTGACGATCGGCTTGTCTATTCCAAGGAGGAAGGGGCTTTTACCAAGTTCATAGCAATACCTCCCAAAAACACCTCGGTTATTTTGCTGGGGAGTGGAACCTCCATTACCCAGGCAGCCGCCAGAAAGCTGGCGGACGAAGAGGTGATGGTGGCCTTTACCGGTGGATACGGCACTCCGCTCTTTCTTGCCTCCCAGAATGAATACCGGCCGACTGAATGGATGCAAAAATGGGCGTATTTCTGGTTCGATCCCGGAAAAAGGATTCGGGTGGCCAGGAAATTGCAAAAGGATCGTGTCCAGAGGGTGGACAAGTTCTGGACCAAGTTTGGCTATCCCGACCCTTTTGAACCCGGACAACGCTATGTTGCGGAGTTGGAAAGTTGCAACAGCCGTAACGACATCCTGCTTAGGGAGGCGGAATACGCCAAAAAGCTTTATTCGCTTCTGGCAGGCCATTTCAATGTCGAGTTCGTCAGGGACCCGGGCCAGGAAGGCGTGGATCTGTTCAACGATTTTCTGGATCACGGGAATTACCTCGCCTACGGGATTGCGGCTACAGTACTTTGGGTGATGGGCATTCCCCATTCCTTTCCGGTGTTGCACGGGGAGACCCGGAGAGGTGCACTGGTGTTCGATATAGCGGATGTGATCAAGGATGCACTGGTAATGCCCACGGCATTTCAATGTGCTTTCGAGAAGACTCCCGGCCAGGATTTTCGGGACCGGTTAATAGATGTTTTCAGGCAACAAAAGTCCTTGGCTGATTTAATAGACCTTGTCCAGGGATTATGCAATCAATTCGGAGAAGCTGAATGAATGTGATCGTTATAAGCGAATCCAGGAAAAAGGCTTGGGTCAGGACCCGCAGGATAGTTTCACAATATCTCCCGCAATGCGGTTCCCAGGTCTGGATGGGGAGCATTGACGAAGAGGGTTTGCACGAGCTGAAAAAGGAACTGCAGAGGCACGCCACCAGGAATATGTCCGTGATCTGCCACGTGATTACTTCCAGGGTTACTCAAAAAATTGGGTTTATTGTTGGAAGCAGGAAAAATTTTGATGAATACGGGCATTTTGTCTTCAGCTGTACCAAGCAGCAATTGCCCAGGGAGATCCCCAAAAAGGAGTTGAGTGTTTTTTTATCCGAAATAACCCGTTTGGCAGGGCTGCTTCACGACCTGGGAAAAAGCGTCGTCTCCTTTCAGAGAAAAATCCGCGGCAGGAGTTCGTCCCAGGCAGATCCCGCAAGGCACGAACGGTTGTCTGCACATATTTGTTGCAAATTGTTGCAAAAACACAAGGAGAGCTATTCTTCGGAAGATGAAATACTGGACCTGATTGCCTCGTTTCCTGGCAAGGATTGGAATCAATTGATCGAAAGGGTTCTCGAGGAATTTGATCAATCCCTGAGATCACGGACCGTAGACTCCAAGTCCTCGGATCAGATGATTAATAACTATCTGCAAGGCCCCAGTCCAAAGTCCCGCGGAAAAAGGAACAAAAATTTTCCCGTCTTTACAGTTTTGATCCAGTTGGTCTTGAGCCATCATTTTCTCCCTTACACAGAACTCGATGATAAAAATGCCAGGATATTGGAAAAGAGGTATATACACGGATACTCAGATCAAAAAGGGACAGATGCAAAAGACGACTTGAGGACCTTTGGTACTCCTGTCTGGCGCGACGAGGATTGGCTTGCCAGGGTCAAGGAGACAATCAATTCTATTTTGGATTTGAAATCAAGGATCAATTTGCCGGAAATTTCCACCCTGTTGCTCTACAGCTTCCTGCTGGCGCGACCCGCACTGGTGGCAGCAGATCAATCGGTTTCTGCCCGTGGCAAACAAAAGAAGTACAAGGACGATCCTGACAACATCTGTTTTGCTACTCCCTATGATATTGACAGTGGGGAAATGGCCCAGCCCTTGTCCAAGCACCTGGTCGACGTGGGAAGATATGCTGCGCGCAATATGGAATGGTTGGACCTTGTCTGGCAAGGTCACAGGCTGGACTATGTGAACGGGATTCCCTCGAAATTGAAATCCAAAAAGGAATTGTCAGGCAGTTTTGCCTGGCAGGAGACAGCCCAGAAAATCGCGCAAAAGATACGTTCCGGGCAAAACAAGTCAGGGGGGAATTTCGGTTTTTTCGGTGTGATGTCCGCTGCAACAGGTACGGGGAAAACCCGTTGTATACCCCGGTTTATGAGTCATCTGCAAGGGGAGGGGAATATTCGTTTCACCCTGTCCCTGGGGCTTCGCACACTCACGGAGCAGTCTGGCAAGGATTATGTAAGTTCGGATGAAATTGGCTTTCAGGAGAATCAAGAGGCTGCAGTCCTGATCGGCGGCGAGTTTCAGGATTTCAGCAGGGAGAGGGGAAATGTGGAGTATCAACAGGATGTCGCCGGAGATGCAGAAATGGAGGAGAGGCGGTTTCAATCCGAGTTGGCGGATCGGATATACGGTGACACCTATATTGATTTTGATTCCAATTTCCCCTCCTTGTTAGCAGGTCCCCAGGGCGAATCGAGCTGGAACTCCAACAATCAAAAGTTGGCCAAAATGCTGCAGGTACCTGTATTGGTGTGCACCGTGGATCACCTCATGGCGGGATTGACCAACCCGAAATCCGATGCTTCCAAGCGTTTGACGCGCATCCTGACTTCAGACCTGGTAATAGACGAGATCGATTCCTTTGCAATTGAAGATCTGCAGGGATTGGCCAGATTGATTTTTTTAACCGGGGCTGCAGGACGCAAGGTGATTTTGTCTTCTGCAACAATTTCAGCTACCTTGTGCCGCTATCTGTTTCAAGCCTACTTGAGGGGCTATAGGCAGTATTGCGGGATAAGTCCGGGTGTATCCAAAACGGTTTGTTCTGCCTGGTTGAGCCATATACCGGATTTGTGCGGTTTTGATTATTACTCCATTGATAGCGGGGATGATACAATAATACAGGATTATTACACAAGACATCATAGAATCAGCAAAGCGATGACAGGGCATCTCGAATCCACGCCAGTGCAAAGGAAACTGGATTATCTGGATTTGTCGGATTGCAGGGTCCGGGAAAGGGGAGAGCAGGATGCTGCAAAATCTTATCAAATAATAGCCCAAAGGCTGGATGCAGAGATTAATAGGCTGCATGAAAGCTTTAAGATTGAAAATCGAGGCAGTTTTCTTTCAGTAGGACTGCTGCGTTTTTCCCAGACAAACCATGCCCTGCAAGTGTTTGATAATTTGGCTGATCATACGGATATGCAAAATACAAAACGGGTGTACGTATTTTACCAGTCCAACCTGACTGACGTGAACCTGGAAAAAGTGGAAGAAGTCCTGAATCGGATTTTAAAGAGAAAACACCATAAAGAGGAGATTGATCCGATCTGGTTTGAGCCGGAAATTGAAAAGATGTTATCTTTACATCCGGACATATCGGATTTTCAGCTGGTTGTGGTTTCAACTCCCATTGAAGAAGTCGGAAGGGATCACGATTTCGATTATGCCATAATCGAACCTACCTCGATTTGGTCCACGGTTCAAATAGCAGGCAGGGTTTCGCGCCATCGCGAGCACAAAATCCTGGATGAATATGATCCCGCCAATATAATAATGCTTTCCCACCCCTTGCGGGATTTGATCACATCCGGGAATATAAGGCCCTATTCCGGTCCGGGGCCAGTTGATCGGCATCACGACCTCTCAAGTTACGATGCGCGTGAAATCTTTCCCGTTGATATGCAGAGTGTTGTTGATGCCAGGTATGCGTTGGATGAAGATATAAAACAAAAGCGTGAAAAGCAATTCGACTCCATGGCAGAACTCGAGAAGAACAGGGTTATCCACGATATCGGTAGTAAAATATCTTTGGAACAACAGGGCGATCCTTTGCTCGACAATTGGCTAACCCATGTTTCAGATTTTTACGACAAAAAGTTCCCATTCCGGGATTCCAGGGGACGTATTGACCTGGAGGTATCTTTGGACCAGGAAACTCCCAAATGCAGATATCTTGACAAACAAAATCGTGACATTATCCTGCAATATCCATTTGACCGTAAAAACAAAGAAAAATATCTGCTGAACTACTCCAAATATCAATATGAAAAGAGCGGAAAATTTACTGTTCAGGTAGACAGGAATGTCCTGGATCAAATATTGACTCCGGACAGGAAATCAAAATATGTCTGCTACAGTGACGAGACCGGCGGGGTGGTTCTTTGACCCCTTCCAACTATCCATTTCTGCACGAGATCATAGTTGATTTTTTTTCGACCATAAATCGATTCTTGTGTTTGGTTGGGCTTTCTTTTCAATCTCAAAATACATACCTTAGAAGATATCATACTCATATTTTTTCCCTCCTTGAATTTTAAGCACAATTGCTTTACCTTGTCTATACTGCTGTTTTTTAAATTATATCAGACTATTTTGGGCAGTTTTGAACAATTGCAATCCTGTTGAACAAGGAGATGCATTTTTCCCGGGACAAGTACATTTTCCGGTTGCACCGGCGTTTATATTCTGTCGGGAATGATGGACTTTTTGTAATGATTTCATTCATAGGGGGGGACTGATGAAGCTGAATTCAAAGTTGCTAATAGCCGGCTTGCTAGGGCTGGCTGTAATTTTCATTGTTAGCTTAACCGTTACCTATATGTATTATAATAGTGCGAAACAGGAAAGAGTGGCAACCGTGGTGGAGGATGCAAGACAAGACTTGCAATCCGCAATAGAGGCCAAGAAAAAGGTCTGGCTGACTAATGCACTGCAAATCGCAAACAACCCCAAGGTGAAGAATGCACTCCTGAACGATGACAGGGAAAAGGCAGAGGAAGTCTTGAATGAATTGGGCAGTACCTTTAAACAGAACACCACTTTCAACAATGTCAAGATCCACTTGATAGGCAAGGGGTTGAATTCTTTTTACAAGTCCTGGAATCCAGAAGATTTCGGGGAAAGCTTGGAGTATTCCAAGGGGTATTCCCTGGTTAAACAAAACAAAAAATCCCATGTGGGTATGGAGGTATCTCCCAAAGGGCTCAGGCTTAAAGGGCTTTTCCCGATAATTGATCAGGGGGAGTTTATAGGAATCGCTAATTTCGAGGGCGGGCTAAATTCCATCAAGAGGACGCTAAAACCCTATGATATAGATTTTCTGTATTTCATGCACAAGGATTCGCTGGATATTGCCAGGGGGCTGCAGGACAATCCCGGGCTGGGAGAGTATGTGCTCAGCCAAAAAGACCTAAACCAGGAATTTTGGGAATATATTCAGAAGGGGGATTTGTTTGAACGCCTGCTCGCATCCAAACAATATGTCATGGATGACAATTATCTACTTTTGAAAGGAAATTTCCAAGGATTTGACAATACCAGGACCGGACTTTATCTGTTGGGAATAAAAACAGGCAAGGTAATGGAAAGCATTTATAAATTGGAAGACCTTATCTTTACACTCTTCTTTGTTTTGTTCCTGTTGTTCTTGTTGTTCGTGGCAGGGATGATATTGTATATAAGCAGGGGTGTGATCAGGCCTATCCTGCAGATGAAGGACAAGGCAGAAAATATTACCCAAGGCAATCTGGAAAGCGCTCAACTGACTATAGATAGAAAGGATGAGATCGGCACTTTGGCGAATGAAATAAACAAAATGAGCGACGAGATAAGAAAAACAATAGATTACTACGAGACTGTTCTGGATGAGATGGCTACTCCGTTTGTATGGACTGATAACAAGGCTAACGTGAAAAAGTTGAACAAGGCGTTGGCAAGGCTCTTTGAGGAGGATGACAGGGAAAGGCTCATAGGGCGGCCACTCGGTCTCGCTTTTTTTAACGACCCCAATCAGAGTACATATGCACACAAGATGCTTGAGAAGAAAGAGCCGCTTTTGGGCAAACAGACGCAAATCCAGACCAGAAAGGGTAACCAGAGGCATGTACAAGTGGACGCTGTACCCATGTTCGATCAGGATGGAGAACTGGCTAGTATCTTCATGACTACTGCGGACATCACTGATATCAAAATAAACGAGTCCCGGGTGCAGGAACAGAATCAAAAAATCAACGAACTGTCCAAACAGGCCAAGGATGTATCGGAGCGCCTGGCCAGTGCTTCTGAAGAACTTTCGTCTCAAATCGAGGAGGCTAGCAACGGGGCGGAAGAACAGCAGAAACGTTCCTCGGAAGTGGCTACTGCCATGGAGCAGATGAATTCCTCCATTTTGGAGATATCCAGGAATTCCTCCAGCGCTGCCGAACAATCCGAGAGCACCAAGAAGAAAGCCCGGGAGGGCAAGGAAATAGTGGAGCATGTTTCCGAATACATGGTCAGCGTGAATCAGCGGACACAAAACGTCAAGAGTTCCATGGACCAGCTCAGCCAGGATGTACAGGGTATAAATCAGGTGATGGACATGATAAACGATATAGCTGACCAGACTAATCTGCTGGCACTGAATGCGGCTATTGAAGCCGCTCGCGCCGGGGAGGCGGGCAAAGGTTTTGCAGTTGTGGCGGATGAAGTACGTAAGCTGGCTGAAAAGACCATGGAGGCCACCAAGGAAGTGGGTACCACCATCAGTTCGATAACTTCCAGTACAGAGAAGAACGTGGAAGAGGTCACGGAAACCGAGAAGGCGGTTCAGGATACCTCGGAGCAGTCCAGGAAGGCCAGCGGTTATCTCGAGGAAATCGTGGGACTGGCAGAATCCAATGCAGAGCAGGTGCAGAGTATCGCCACATCCTCTGAGGAACAGTCCTCGGCCAGTGAACAAGTCAACCAGTCCACAGAAGAGGTCAACAGGACTGCCAAAGAGGCCTCGGAGACCATGCAGCAGGCTGCACAGGCGATTTCTGAACTGAACAAGCTGGCGCAGGAGATAGATCAAATAGTCAAGCAGATGTAGCGGTGAAAAGCAAAATCCCGGCCTCTTTATTGTGTAGTCACAATTTTTACTCATTGACTAAACAGCCAGAATTGTACAAAACTCTACTGAATTATTTTTCAGACAAAGGGGTGCGATTTTAGTCTATGGGATTGAGAATATTGGCAACTGCAGACATTCACCTGGGCAGGAAGTCTTCTGCCGTGCCCAGGGATTGGGAGGCCCTGTCCACGAAACACACCTGGGACCGTATTGTCGGGGCAGCAATACGAAACAGTGCGGATGTACTGGTGTTAGCCGGAGACATCGTGGACAAGGACAATAGCTTTTACGAGGCTATCGGTCCCTTGCAGTCCGGTTTTTACAAATTGCAACAGGCAGGAATTGAAGTATATTTGACAGCCGGGAACCACGATCACGGGGTGCTGCCACAAATAGCAGCCAACAGCGAATACTGGAATGTCCATTTGCTGGGTCAAGGCGGTGAATGGGAAATACAGAGGCATTCCAAGAACGGGATGCAATGTCAGTTTGTGGGGTGGTCATTCAGCGGGCAGTTCGTATCCGAGGACCCGCTGCTATTTTTGGAAGGCTCGCAATTGGACCCGGATATTCCCGCTATCGGTGTCTTGCATGGATACGTGGATGACCCGGAAGGCAAGTACGCCCCCCTGGCATTGAGCAATTTGGCCGGGCAGCAGGTGGATGCATGGGTTCTGGGCCACATCCACACCCCGCAGGGTCTGAAGCAGCAATCCCCCTATATAGCCTACGTGGGTTCCCCGCACGCATTGAGCCCGAGTGAGCCCGGAGTCCACGGTGCGGTCCTTATGGAGATCCAGGGCAAGGAACAGTTGCGCACCCGGAATATCCCCCTCTCCCCGGTTCGTTATGCAGACCTGCAAATAGATGTCAGTGCCGCAAAAAACGAGGCCGAATTCCGGGACATTGTCCTGTCTGCCCTGTTGAGTTCAGCCCGGGATAAGATCCCGGAGATGCAAGAGGTTTACTGTCTGGTGTACGACATCTACCTGCAGGGGGAAAATGCTGGAGCCAATTCCATGGATGCCTGGAAACAGGGATTGATTGACGATTACGAGCAGGAACTGGAGAACGGGACCCTGCTCTGTGTGCGTAAGGTAGACAATGAGGTCAAGCCGGTTGTCTCCAATCTGCGGGACTTGGCCAAGGATCCCTCGCCGGCGGGTAAGCTGGCGGAAACAATACTCGCTATACAGAATGGGGATACTACTCCCTTTTTGGAGGACCTGATCCGGGACTGGGAGCAGAAGCTGAAAAGACTGAACGGTGCCGGGACCTACCAGGATCTGAACAAGGAAGGCAGATTGAGCGAGCCTGCCGAATCCAGGGAATATATACTCCGGGAATGCCACAGGTTGCTGGCGGAACTCTTGTCGCAGCAAGAAGGATAGCTCATGCAGAAAACACCCTTTGTATTCAAACAACTCTCCATTTACAAGATGCCGGGATTCCCCAAGGGCCTGCCCGCATACAGGGACCTCTCCCCTGGTATAAATATCATTGCAGGGGCAAATGCCTCTGGCAAGAGCTCCACTGCCAGGGTGATCCAAGAGCTGATCTGGAAAAGGCGGGAAAGTGACATCCAGGCAGAGGCCTCTGCTGAGGCGGATTCGGACTTTTGGGAGATAAGGCTGGATTCCGGGCGTTTGAGGACCCAGAGAAACGGCCGGGATGAACAGATCCTGGGACTGCCTCCTGCGGAGGGCGGCGACAGATACATGCTGGCTCTGCAGGATCTTGTCAGGGAAGATGAGCAGGGATTGGCCAAACATATAGTGCAGGAATCCATTGGCGGATACGACCTGGATCTGGCAGAGGCAAACCTGGAATATTCCTGTAATGTTAAAAGCAAGGCCTGTTCAGAATACAAGCAGCTGGAGAGGGCTGACCAGCACTACAAGCAGCTCCTGCAGCAGCAGAGGGATTTGAAAAAGCAGGAAGAGAGGCTCCAGGGGCTTTATGTACAAAAGCAAAATTCCCAAAAAGCATTTACTGAAAAGGATCTGTACCAAAGGGTCGTGGAATTCCTGGAAGCAACACACCGGCACGATGCGATAAAGCAGGAATTCGATTCCTATCCGGTGGTAATGGAAAAGGTTAGCGGGGAGGAGTTCGAGCAGATCCGGGAACTGGAAAGGGATATCCAGGATGCGGAGGAGGCGGAAAAAAACGCACAGGAAGAGCTGGACAGGTGCAGGAAGGAACTGCAAGACCTAAATCTGCCTGAAGAAGGTATAGATCGGAAAGTGCTGTTTCAACTGGATCGGAAAATCGAGGAGTTGGCGGATCTGGAGCAGCAGATCCGGGAACAGGAGCAAAGGATCCGGGAACTGACTGTAAGATCGGACAGTGCGGTAAAACATATCAAGGAATCCCTGGATCCAAGAGACTGGGAGGGAATAGACCTGCAAGACATAGGCAGGTTGGAGGATTTCCTGCTTAACGCCCACCAGGTAATTACTGAAAAACAATTCCTGGAGACTGAAATAAATGAACTGCAACAGGAGATTGAAAACAGGGACAGTGTAAGCAGTGATCTGGCCAAGCACGGAATCCGGACCTTGAGCGAATGGCTGCGGGAGCAGGAAAAAGTCCCGGGAATTCCGGTAAGGTGGTTGGGGATTTTGTCCCTGTTGGGGTGCATTGCAGTGATATTGCCATTTGTCGCCGGGTGGCCGGGACTCTTGGGCATCCTGTTGCTTATCGTCCCGGCAATATATTTTTATGTAAAGGGTGAGGACAAACAGGATGCGGATCTACGTAAGCAGGACTATATAAAGACCGGGCTCAGACAGCCGGAAGAATGGAGTGTTCAGGAAGTCTGCGAAATTTTGTCCTGGCTGCAGGAAAAAATGCAGGATGCGAAGTCCAGGGAAAAAACGGAGCAAAGGTTGGCTGAGCGCCAGAAGGAACTGGACAATCTGCAGGGGAGGTTGGATCAACTGCACGAGACCTACAGGCAGTGGCTGGACAGGTTGCAAGCTGCCCCGGATCTTCCGGAACAGGACTTGAAGAATTACAGCGCCCTCTATTCCTTTTTGGTGGATGTCAAGAATTGGCAGCAGGCAAATGCGGACCTCGAAGCGGGGAGGGCACGCAAACAGGAGTTGTCCCGGGAGTACGGGATCAAGTTGCAGCAGATAAACGATCTGTTCCAGGGATTTTGTGATCACCTGGCAGGTGAAAGCAGTGAAGCCAGGGGGATTTACAGTAACCTGCAAAACCTGGAGTCAAGCCGCCGGGAAAATGCCAGGGAGATAGAGAGACAGCAGGAGAATATCCAAAAAAGCAAACAGGACAAGGCAAAGTATCAAGACAAGCTAAGCAGCCTGTACCAGAAATTGGATCTTGCTTTCGGCAACCGGGAGGAGGTGAAAGGACTGGTGGAACAGTTGGAGGGTTATCAAAAGGCAAGGGAAGAGTACAGGTTTGCAAAAAGTAAACTGGCCGAGAAAAGGGATTTGATGCAGGAGCACTCCATGTACGAGGCCTGCAGTGAGGATATTGCATTCCTTACCCTGGACCAGGCAAGGGAGAAGGTAAGGGAGCTTGAGGAACTTTCGGGGAAGCTGGAGGGAATAAACAGGGAAATCGCGGAGATCGAGACCAAAATAAGCAATGCGGAAAAAAACAACCAGCTTGAAGAAGCCTTGATGAACAAGGAATCCGCCCTGGATGCACTGCAGGGGCTGTACAAGGCCAATCTGTCCTCTATTACCGGCAAATCGATATTGGACAGGCTGAAAAAGGAAACCAGGGAACAGAACCGTCCGGGGCTTTTCAAGCGTGCCAACCGGATCTTTAACCTGGTCACCAGCGGACGCTATGAACTGGATTTGCAGGAAGAGGGGGTTTTTGCATTCCGGGCATACGATACTGTGTTGAAGCTGGGACAGGACTTGGAGGAGTTGTCCACCGGCACCAGGATCCAGCTCCTTTTGTCAGTGCGCTTGGCGTTTATTGAAAACCGGGAGCCTTCGCTCAAGTTGCCGGTTATAGCGGATGAAGTGTTGGCAAATAGCGACGATACCAGGGCGAAGGCCATAATAGATGCACTTATTGAGATCAGCAAACAGGGGCGGCAGGTATTTTATCTGACCGCCCAGGGTGATGAAGTGGGCAAATGGAAAACATACCTGGATGCGAATCAGGATGTGGATTTTAAGATTGTGGAGTTGATCGGAAGGCAAAACGAATCCATCCGTATCCAGGAAAACAACCCCGGGTTCGGCTCCTTGGAACTTGGGCGCAAAGGACTGCCCGATCCCTCGCAAACCGGGCATGCAGAGTATGGAGAACTCCTGCAGGTGCCCGGATTTGATATCTTGACACAGGATGCGGAACAATTGCATCTGTGGTATTTGCTGGAAGATACCCGGCTTTTGCACACCTGCCTTGCAAGTAATTTGAATTATTGGGGACAGTTGGACAGTTTTTTCAAAAACAATGGCGAATTACAGGGCTTTGACCGGGATACGATCCAGGGGCTCCGGGACAGGGTGAAGTTGTTGGAACGCTTCCAGGAATTGTACAAAAAGGGGCGTTCAATTCGTATTGACCGGGATGTGCTGGAACAGTCCGGTGCGGTCTCGGAAAAATTCATTGATGCAGTGGACAATAAATTGCAAGATTTGGACCGCGACCCGGCAAGGCTGGTGCAGGCTTTGAAAAACGGGGAGGTGCAGGGCTTTAGGAAGAACAAGATCCGGGATCTGGAGCAGTATTTGCTGGATCAGGGATACATGGATGCTCAGGCCAAACATGAAAAGGAAGATATACTTGTCCAACTGAATGCACTGTTGTCTAGAATGCAAATACAGAGACAGCAAGCCGAGAGGTTTATCCAGGGAGTGTTGGGTCAGGATTAGGGACTGCAGCGATTTGATATTGCGGTCAGGCACTAACTAAAAAAAAATTTGATAGTGCTGTGCAAGATGGTCACGATGCTCTAATTTATCTGGCTTAGTCTGCGCTGCAGAAAGAGAACCTGAAAGCAGGATCGATCCCTGAGGATCTGCTACTGTTTCAATAATTTTTGGAGTTTTGCAGTCAAATCCTGCATTGAAAAAGGCTTTTGCAAGAAATCGTCCACACCCGAGTCCAACAGGGATTGTACCCGTGGATCCTGGCTAAACCCGGAAGTCAAAAGGATTCTGGCTTGCGGGTCCATTCCCTTGATCTCCCGAAAGGCTTCATCTCCGGACATGCTAGGCATAAGCATATCCAGAATTGTCAATCTGATTTCTCCCTGCTTTTGCTGGAAATATTCAACTGCCTGGGATCCGTTATCTGCCTCCAGGACCTGGTAGCCGCATTCAGTGAGAAATCCGGACACACTGTTTCTGATCAACTCGTCGTCCTCTACCAGCAGGATCAATCCGCTGCCTGTATGGTATGCCTCCTCTTGCCCTTCACTTGCTTGATCCATACTTGATTTTTCGCTTACCGGCAAAAAGAGATTGATCACTGTGCCTGATCCCGGACTGGAATAGATATCTATAAGCCCTTTGGAATCCCTGATAAAGTTGTAGGCCATGGCAAGTCCCAGTCCGGTGCCGTGGTTCTTGTCCTTGGTGGTATAGAAGGGCTCGAACATTTTGCTCCGGGTTTTTTGATCCATTCCTACTCCGGTGTCGCTTACCCGCAGGATCCAGTAGTGAATTGCCTGCGCATCCGAATGGGTGTCGCAAAAGTGTTTGTCTGCGAATATCTTGTCTATCTTGCAGGACAGGGTCCCGTGCTTGGACTCGTCTTGCGGCCTCATAATGGTCATTGCGTGTATGGCATTGATAAGGAAATTCAAAAGGATCTGTTCAATCATTATCGGGTCCACTTCAGTCAAGGCCTGTTCCGGAAAATATTCCACCACGAGTTCGATTTGGTCCGGAATTGAACTCTCGGCAACCGAGACCACGTTTTGAACCGAAGTGTTCAGGTCTACCACGATCTGGGAAGACTGGTAATTTCTGGACAAGGCCAAAAGGTTCTTGATCATTGCCTCGGACTTGTTAGTGGCCTTTTCAATTTGCTCGGCAAATTTCAGGATTTTGTCGGGATTTATGTTTTCATTCCTGGCCTCCCTCTGAATCATGGAAACATACCCGGTTATACCGCTCAAAATGTTATTGAAATCATGGGCTATGCCTCCGGCCAAGGTACCCACAGTTTCCATTTTTTGCATCTGGATCAGGTTGCGCTCCATTTCCCTCCTTTGGGTGATATCCATCATGGTTAGCAGGCATATTGTCTGTTCCTTTACTATTTCAGACAGATCCATTTTCAGGATCACCTCGATCTTATTACCTCTCAGGGTGTTCAAGCTGGTGGTATGTTCCATTTGTTTTTCGCCCTGATTGATCTCCAAAATCAGTTCCCTGGAGACAGACAGGGCATCCGAGGTGAATATGGAATCCAGGTTGTTCTTTAGCTCCTGCAGGTTATTTGCTTCGAACATGCGCAAGGTTTCCTCGTTCACATTCAGAACAACCAGCTCTTGAAGCACTTCTTGCAGGATTCCCGGATTTGCTTCCAGGTTTTTGGACAGTCCTTCCCCGCTCTGTTTATCCAGGGCATCAATCTCTTTCTTGAATCTTGGAAAATCGATCTCCCAAATAGACACACCCACGATTTGAAATATGCTCCTGAACCTGGCCTCGCTTTGGGCGAGTTCCCTTTCCTTGGTCTTCCTGGATTCTATCTCCTGTCTTATGGTTTTGGTCATCTTGTTGAAATATTTTTCTATTTGTTCAAATTCGTCCCTGGTCTTAAGATCCAGGCTAGTATCAAAGTTGCCCATGTCCACGCTGTCCATGGCATTGACTATGTAATCTATAGGCTTTAGAGAGCGCCGAGAGAAAACAAAGAACACTACTCCCAGGATTGTGACCAGGCCCAGTGTCAGCCCGATCATTTCCATCTTTCTCTGGTTCAGTGCCTTTTCCAACTTAGAGGTGGTGTAAGTAATCTCTATTTGGCCAAGTTTGTAATTGTCTTTTTGAATTGGGAGGTTGTGCTTTATCAGTTTGTACTCGGAATGGGTTTTATCCTTTTGGTATTGGATATTTATGGACCCTGTCACGTCGCGGAGATGAATAGAATAGACTTCCGGCTTTTGAAAAAAAGTATGCAGATTTTGTTGGAGTTTGACTTGATCCATATCCCACAAAGGCTCTGTATTAAGGACTTGCAACATGTTGTTGGTCCTCTGGATCTTGTCTTCCAATCTGTTCATCTGTTTTTGGCGCTGATTGTGCAAAAGGTAAGCGGTAAACGCACCGTTACATAGCACTGTAATCAAAAGGATCCCCAGAATGATTTTCCAACGCAGCTTCATTTAATCACCTTTTTCAGTGTTGGCTGTCCCTTCCCTGATATGGGCAAGGATGGATTCCAGGCCGAATTTGTATTCCTTAAGATCGGGGTTGAGGTACTTGGAAAATTCTTGGAAGTCGATTCGATTCCAGTTTTGATCCCCGAAATACTTCTTGTAGTCCGCAACCCTTTGTTTATCAATATTGCGAAATACATCTATCTCTATTCCGGGATCATTATTTTTTATCTCCAGGCAACCCTTATGGAAATCATGCAGCATCAGCAAAGCCCATCCACCCACCATAAAGTGGCCTCCCACACTGGTAACCAGGGAATTGTCCTCTACAGCGGACAGGCCTTTTGCAGACCAGTTCAAGCCACCGATGAATATGTCCTCTCCCGGGACTTTGCCTTTTTCCCGGACTGCCCGGAGTGCACCCAGTGCCATGGGATCGTTGGCTGCCCAAATCAGGTCTGTGTCAGGATAACGCTTTAACAGGACCTTTGTCTTCAGATATCCTTTGTCCTCCCTCCATTCCCCGTAGGTGAGCTGACGTAGTTTCACCGAACCGGAATGTTTCTTCAGTGCCTTGTGCAGTCCTTTTTCCCGATCCACTGCAGCAGGTGTAACCCGGCTCCCGTTTATGGCAACCATTTGCAGGGGAGTGTCTTTTTTTTCCAGGCCCCTCTCGATAAGGGATTTTGCTATTAGGTAACCTGCAGAAACATTGTCCGGGATAATCGCCCCGATCAGTTGCCGGGACAATTTTTCCGATGCCATGATCTCTTGCTTTTGTTGTTTGGTGAGATCATTCAGTATCAACAAAACCTTGATGTCTGATCCGGATACTATTTTCAAGAGCCTTTGCGCGATCAGCTTTTCATTGACCAGGAGCAAGTAATCCGGCTTGGATTCATTTTGAACCACCTTTTTGGTCAAGTCGATCATCTTTACATACTCTCTTTGTGCATAATGGATATCCAGATCTATTTCCAGGTCCTGGGCTGCAGCCTTTATAAATTCCGAAACCATTACCCAGAACTCCCCGGTCTCACTAGTGGCATTGGATGCACCGGGGTTTATAAAGTCCACTTGCATGCAGAATCCATCCTTTACGTGGAGGCAGCAAATAGAAAAAAATGCCAGGAAGAAGATTAAGAAGCATTGTTTAAATTTCATGGAATCTTTCCGGATAATAAATCATTTGCTAAAATTGTTGGATTAAAGTACATATATAATTCTTGTCGGGTGGGTAAATATAAGAACCCACTAGTTTTAAAATTAATATGTTAAACTGCAAAAATCAAGCTAGACCGCAAATTTTCGATATCGACCCTCTAGAAGGGAGCTAAGTCGAATCAGGAAGACTAGGAGCTGAGGAGAAGCAAATACAAATTTTGCAGGCGTTTTTCCGGAGGTATTTATATGAGGATATATTCCTGGAATGTGAACGGTTTTAGGGCTGTGGCAAAAAAGGGGTTCTGGGACTGGTTCAACAGGGTGGACGGTGACGTGATCTGTGTACAGGAGGCCAAGGCGAGCCCGGATCAATTATCGAGTAAGATCAAGGATGCGGAAGAATACGAGTCAGTATGGAATCCGGCAGCAGTAAAAAAGGGATATTCTGGGGTGGCTGCATGGTACAGGGTGGAGCCGCGGGATATTCAACTGGAATTATCAGCCGAGTATTTGCAAGGGGAGGGGAGGCTTATTCAGATGGAGTTCGAGGATTTCTATCTCTTGAATGTATATTTTCCCAACGGTAAAAAGGATGCCGACAGGTTGCAGTACAAGCTGGACTACTATGACGAGTTCCTGGAACACGTGGAGGGTTTGCGCAAAAAAAAGCCGATTGTGGTATGCGGGGATTTTAATACCGCACACAAGGAGATAGACCTGAAAAATCCCCGTGCAAACAAGGATACATCCGGGTTCTTGCCCATTGAAAGGGAGTGGATGGATAGGTTCATAGAACACGGATACATTGATACTTTCAGGATGTTTAACCAGGAACCCGGGCACTATACCTGGTGGAGCTACAGGTCCAATGCCAGGTCCCGGAATGCGGGGTGGAGACTGGACTATTTTTTCGTTTCCGAGGAACTGAGGGACAAAGTGGTGGATTCCTGGATCGAGTCCGATGTCTTGGGGTCTGACCATTGTCCGGTGGGTATTGAACTCGCTGACTGAATTCGGGATTCAGGTTCACCCATATTGATTAGGATTTACGACCTGTGCCTGCGCAATTTTTCCGCAGCCCTTCTGTAGGCCTCTTGCTCACTTATCCCGGGGTTTTTTTGCAGTTCCATCCGCATTAATCTGGCGGCAGCCCCTTGGTCTCCGAAACACATCTTTTGCAGTTCCTTTTTGTGTTTGTCCCTGGCAAAGAATCCAATGCGCGGTTTTCTTCTGTAGCAAACAAAAACTACTAGGCCCAAGGCAGATATCAATATTGCAGCAAATAGTGTTTTTATCAAATCGTCTTTCCTTTGATCCGGCATTGGAAGCCGCAGGGACTTGACAATGCTTATTCCTCGTCCTTCTCCTGAAAAAATATATTTTGAATGTGATGCACCAGGTGTTTTATTTGTTCCAAGAGTTCCCTCAAGTCTTTTAGGGAAACTCCGAGATCCTTATTGAATTCTGCCTCTACCGGAGGCACATTCTTTTCTCCGCTTTCTCCCAGTTCCAGTGCATGTACAATTATGTCCGCGAAATGGATGTTTGTTGCTTCGCCCTCGTAGCGGGCCTTTTTGGGGAAATGGTGGTATTTGACCAGGTCGCTGAATATGAGCGGAAAATTCCAGGAAGTGATCAATTTGGCACCCAGTTCGAAGTGGGTAAATCCCCAAATCTTTTTCTCCAGTTGATAAAGGGGCTTTTGGCCTCGCTCCGGATGCAGGAGTACCGCCCTCATGTATTCCGGATGGTCCTTCAGGATGATCAGTCTGCCTATATCGTGCAGTGTACCGGAAAGAAAAAAGACCTCGCCTCCCTTTCTTCCGCTGGAACCCCACAGCAACTGGGCCACTACTCCGCAGGCGATACTGTGTTTCCAAAAAGAATGCATATCCAAAAGGTCAGGGGAGAGGTCCTTGAACATTTCCATTACAGAGGCGTTGACAGCCAGGTTCTTGACGGTTTGCAAACCCAGCAGGGAAATTGCCCTGGATATGGAATCCACTTTTTGGATCAGGCCGTATAAAGGGCTGTTTACCAGTTTTATGAGCTTGGCTGAGAGATTGACGTCGTAGCTTATTATTTCTGCCAGGGAATCAGCTGTAGTGTCAGGGTCGTTGAGGGTGTTGATGATTTTGGCAAAAACTTCCGGCAGGGAGGCCAGCTCTTCTGTGTTTGACACGATCCTGTCCGCGTCGAGTTTGGGCAAGTCCAGTTCTTGCTTTGAAAAAGTTGGCTCCTGTTGTTGGAGTTCTTCAGCCTCGAGCGGTGCACTTTCTTCTGACGCCAGGGCAGCGGCCTTTTGTTTTACGATATCACCTGCCAGAACCTTGATGAATTGAGAGGGGTGCCTGTGGCGGCAAAACAGTTCCTGCACCTGTGTCTTGGCTTGCGACAGCAGTTCCGGATCTATTTCAGTCCAGTCCTCCTGTCCTGATTGTTCCGGGCTCTCGACATCAGCTTGAACAACCCCCCATTTTTTGCACCTGTTAATAATACGTTCATCCAATAAGCTTCCAGCTGGCAAAAGGAGATTGCCCTGAGGGGTGGTCAAGTCTGAAAGAAGCTTCATTCCGGGTTTGAGAAAACTGATGTTGATTTGTACCATAATTATCTCAAGTTTAAAAAGTGCAGTCTTAATTTATAGATATCATAGTTTTCGTTCAGGTAATATCTATTATATCAACTGTTGAGAAATAGTACAAACAAAAATTGAGATCAGTCCCTGACACTCAAAGTTTCTTCATAAAATTCCAGGCTGGCAGCACTGTATTGGAAAAGTGGAAATTCATTTTGCAGTCCAACTGAAAATTGATAAGGATGAAAATATGCAGTGTTGCATATCTATTTGCCATGGTTTCCCGGTATCCTTTTTGTTTGCAACCTCCACTGGCATGGAATTTGATTAGGAGTAAATTTGAGACACGGTAATTTTGTTCTAAATAAAATATTCTTTCCTATCAATAAGTTATCTTTTTACTACAGTTTTGCTTTGAAAATTTATAACTATTTAAACGCTTGATGTTCAAGTTTTCATTAAATCTTTGATTTTATTTTGA
>CAJXKR010000007.1 GCA_913055815.1 uncultured Desulfohalobiaceae bacterium
TTCCTTGTTCTTCTGGAGTTCTTCCTGTATTTGTCCCTGCAGGCTTTCCCGAAGTTCCTGCATCTTGTTTTGCAAGGAGGTCTGCATGTTTTCGTCGATTTTGTTTACCACGGAGTCCTGGAACTCTTCCCAACCCTGGAGTTGACCCAGTTTTTCATCCACGGTTCGGGAAATCCTGGATTCAATATCGTCCAATCCCGGCATGGAGGCGAGCGTTTCCTCCATTCGTTCCAGCCGGTTTTTGACTTCTCCGGACAGGTTGGCGATTTCACTTGGATCAAATGACTGGGTGGCTTCCTCTTCCTGTTCCGGTTCTAGGGATGTTTCTGCTGTTTCGGGAGTTGCTTCAGGCTCTTGCCCTTCTTGTTCGCCTTCCAGGGAGATCTCTTGCTCCGGGGTTTCTTCCGGGCTTGAAGCTTCCTGTTCCAGGCTGGCGGTTTCCTCGCTTGCGGGTTCTTCTGTCTTTTGTCCTTCCTCTTCTCCTTCCAGATCCAAGTCGCTTAAAAGGTCGTCGATTTGTTCGTCGCCCCCTGAGCTTTGCACTTCAGAAGCCGTTTCCCGGTCCAGGCCTGATTCAGCGGTGGGAGCATCCTGTTCCAAAGTGACAGTTTCCTCGCTTGCGGATTCTTCTGTCTTTTGTCCTTCCTCTTCTCCTTCCAGGTCCAAGTCGCTTAAAAGATCGTCGAGTTGTTCGTCGCCCCCTGAGTCTTGCTCTTCAGCTGCTGTTTCCTTGTCTTGACTTGTCTCAGCAGCAGGAGCGTCTTGTTCCGAGTTGGCGGTTTCTTGGTTGCTAGCTTCTTCGGTTTGTTCGTCCCCACCTTCCAGGTCCAGGTCGTTTAAAAGGTCGTCGAGTTGATCAGTGTCATCATCGCTTGCTTCTTCAGGGTTTTCGGCTGCAGTCTTGTCTTGGCCTTCTAGAGTGTTTTCCAATTCCTGGTCCAGGGACTCGCCGAATTCGCTCTGTGCTTGAGATCCTTCTGACTGTTCCTTTTCCTGCTCATTATCCAATTCCTCGAACAAGGAATCCAGATCCATGTCGTCTTCTTGCTCGCTTGCCGAACCCTCTTCGCTTTCCTGCTTGGAACTTTCCCCGGTTTCCTCGAACAACTTCTCCAGTTCCTGGTCCAGTTCCTGTTCATCGAACTCCGAATTGTCCGAGGACTGACTGCTGTCCTGGGGAATTTCCCCTTCTTCGACCACCTCGGTCAATTCAATGGGTTCCTCTTCATTTTGTTCATTTTTTTTATCTTCTTGCATAGTTCACCCCGTGGTAGAAATTTATAAGAATATAAATTATATATTTTGCCGGGTCATTGTATTGGCTTGATCCCGTGGATTTTTTCTCCAACCCTGATAGGGCTGGAGAATGTAATCTTTTTATTATGTAATTGTAATTTAAGTTAATGATGGACAACATGTCAAGCATGCACGAAAAATTTGTCCAGGGTTTAAAATTCGACTTTTTTGGCTGCCTCCAGGGTCTGTTCAAAGTCCTTCCGGGTGTGCACAAAAGATGTAAATATGCATTCAAAGTTGGAAGGCGGCAGGTAAATACCCTGCTTGCGCATCTGATTGTAGAATTTCTTGAACAGGTTGAGGTCTGTTTTTTGTGCGGAATCAAAATCAGTTACCTCCTCCGAGGTAAAAAACAGGCTGAACAGGGATCCCAGGCAGTTCAACCGGATCGGCACGCCTTTCGAAGCCAGGATCTCGGATAGTTCCTGTGCAAACTCCCGGGTGTCGTTGGCCAGGGATTGATAATCACTCTTGGAGAGCAGGTTCAAGGTGGTCAGCCCCGCAGTCATGGCTACCGGATTGCCAGCCAGTGTTCCTGACTGGTATACGCTTCCACAGGGGGCGAGATGATCCATGATATCGCTGCGTCCGCCGAAGGCCCCCACCGAGAAACCGCCACCAATTATTTTCCCCAGGCAGGTCAAATCCGGGGTGACGTTGTAATATTCCTGTGCACCACCGAAAGATATTCGAAAACCGCTTATGACTTCGTCGAATATCAGCAGGGAGCCGTATTTATTGCTGGTTTCCCGGAGTTTTTGCAAAAACTCGCTCCGTGGGGGCACCATGCCCATGTTTCCGGCAACCGGTTCCACTATTATAGCTGCTATTTCGTCTCCGTGTTGTTCAAAAATCGCCTCTACCGCATCATTGTCGTTGTACGGGGCCAGCAAGGTCTGTTTAGCTGTCTCCTCTGGGACTCCCGGAGTTCCGGGTATTGCAAGGGTCGCCACGCCGGAGCCGGCCTGTGCCAAAAGATTGTCAACGTGACCGTGATAACAGCCTATAAATTTCAACACCTTGTTTTTCCCGGTATGTGCCCTGGCAACCCTGAGGGCGCTCATGGTGGCTTCAGTCCCGGAATTGACTATCCTGACCTTTTCTATGCTGGGAACAGCCTGCCTGATGCTTTCTGCAAGTTGGATTTCCTGGGAACAGGGAGCACCGAAACTGGAGCCTTGGTCCACTGCGTTGTGGACTTCCCGGGTTACTTCCGGGTGAGTGTGGCCCAGGATAAGCGGACCCCAGGACATGACATAATCTATATATTCCTCGCCCTCTTCAGAAAAGATATGACTCCCGCTGCCCTTTTTAATTAGTAAAGGGGTGCTTTCCACGCTGTTGCAGGCTCGAACCGGGCTGTTCACCCCTCCGGGTATAAATTGCTTCGCCTTGTTGAAAAGCTCTTCGGAACTGCTCATATTTACCTCCGATGGTTGTTTGTTGTTAGTTATTGGTTCTACGTTCCCCGTTCACGGTTCACGGTTGAAGAAAATAGAAATTAAAAAATCCAAGTTATCTCGGAATGTTAATATAAAACTTTCTAAGTAGTATTAATGATTGATTGTTGTCCTCCAGACATCCTGTATTAACTACCATGGCCTGAGATGGTACCAAGAAGCAAGAAAGATATTTAGACTCTTGTCCTTATTTAATCCCATAATCACGTAAGCACATAAACACGTAATCACTGTCTTCCAAAAAAATCAAAAATACCTCATGGACGTCTTTTTCAGTTCCCGGTCGCTAAACAGGAGTTCGTAATTTTGTAGACCGGTTATGCTTTGGATTTCTTTTACTATTTTCTCGCAGTCTTGTTCAGACTGGGCGTGGATCATTGTATACAGGTTGAAAGGCCAGTCCGGGTTGCTTTTCCTTTTATAGCAATGACTTATTTCGGATCTTTTCACCATGATTTCCGCAATGCTGTCAATGTCCTCGTCCGGTGGTATTTCCCAGGCCACCATTACGTTACAATCGTATCCCGCTTCCTGGTGTCGAAGCGTAGCTCCGAACCTGCGTATATATCCCTTGTCCTTCAACTCCAGGAGGAAATCTATGACAAATCCCTCGCTAACCTCCAGTGACGACGCAATATCCGCAAAAGGAGTGGGAGAATCCGGAAGATTGTCCTGGACTATACGCAAGATCTCTTTTTGGACTGCAGAGAATTGACTTGTCTCTTCGTTCATGCGATCTCTCTTTAAAATAGCTTTTGTGTGGTCCTGTTTGCAAGTTTGAGCCTTTGGCTTCAAAATTTGTATACATTCCTAGGGCAGTTAAAATTTTATATCTGTTTAAAAGGAATATGACAAGCAATTTTCTTGACCTGGATTTTCTAGATAGGTATTTATTGTTCACGGTTACTGATAAAAATTTAAACTCTTAATTCTGGAAGGGTGGTTATATTATGAAAATTGCAGTTATCGGAGGCGGCTCCTGGGGCACGACCCTGGCGGACCTCCTGGCGAACAAGGGTTACGAGACGCATCTATGGGTCCGGGAGGAGGAACTGGTGCGGGAGATTCTGCACAAGGGGGAAAATACCTGGTTTTTGCCCGGGTTCCAACTCTCTAAGTCCCTACAGGTAAGTTCGGATCTGGAAACAGTTCTAAAAGGTGCGCAGATCAGCCTTTTCGTGGTCCCCTGCCAATTCTTGCGCCAGGTGCTTGCACAGGCCAAGCGGATTTTGCCCCGCGAGCATACCCTGGTTTGTGCCAACAAGGGGATAGAAGTGGAGAACCTGAAGACCATTTCACAGGTGGTGTTCGAGGAGTTGGGGGATATCGATCCAGATTACGCGATATTATCAGGTCCTTCCTTTGCCAAGGAGGTGGCAGGCGGGTTGCCCACAGCTGTCAGCCTGGGATGTTCAAATCAAAAGACCGGGGAATACTTGCAGGAGGTCTTTTCCACAGATACTTTCCGGGTATATACCAATCCTGACTATATAGGAGTGGAACTGGGCGGCGCATTGAAAAACGTGATAGCTATTGCCACCGGTATTTGCGACGGCCTGGAGTTCGGGCTGGATGCCAGGGCAGCGCTGATTACCCGCGGATTGGCAGAGATTTCCAGAATGGGGGAGGCCATGGGAGCGAGCCGGGAGACGTTCATGGGACTTTCCGGGCTGGGTGATCTGATATTGACCTGTACCGGTGAGTTGAGCAGGAATCGCGGAGTGGGACTCCGGATAGGCAAAGGGGAAAGTCTGTCAGAGATCCTGGAAGGCATGCAGGCGGTCGCGGAAGGAGTCAAGACCACCCAGGCGGTATACAACCTTAGCCGGGAGAGAGGGGTTGATATGCCGATAACGGAAAAGGTATATCAGATGCTGTTCGAGGACAAGGACCGCGTTAATGCGGTAAAGGAATTGATGCAGAGGACACTTAAACAGGAGTAGGCAATCATGCAGGAAGATATGGAAAGGGCCAAGGTCCTGTTGGAGGCCTTGCCCTATATAAGGGAGTTTTACGGCCAAACCGTGGTTATTAAGTACGGTGGGCACGCTATGCGGGATGCAAAACTGCAGCAGGGTTTTGCCTTGAATATCATTCTGCTGAAATACATTGGCATAAATCCCGTGATAGTGCACGGCGGAGGTCCGCAAATAGGAAACATGCTCAAGCAGCTGGAGATAAACAGTGAATTCAAGGAAGGCCACCGGGTAACTGACGATGCCACCATGGATGTAGTGGAGATGGTCCTGGTGGGCAGGGTGAACAAGGATATCGTCAACCTGACCAACCTGAACGGTGGCAAGGCGGTTGGCTTGTCAGGCAAGGACGGGGGACTTATAAAGGCCAAGAAGAAGGAGATGGTAATCTCAAGAAAGGATGCCCCCCCGGAGATTATAGACCTGGGAAGAGTTGGACAGGTGGTCAGTATTCAGACCGAGTTGATCAGGGCTCTGCAGGACAGGGGGCTTATACCGATCATTGCCCCGGTGGGAGTGGACGAGCAGGGCGAGACATACAATATCAACGCGGATTCGGTGGCAGGAGCGGTGGCAGAGGCCCTGCAGGCGAAGCGCTTGATCCTGTTGTCCGACGTTTCCGGGATCTGTCAGGGAGAAGAATTGATTTCCTCCCTGGACAAGGACGTGGCTGAGAAGATGATCCAGAACCAGACCATAAAGGAAGGAATGATCCCCAAGGTGGAATGTTGCCTAAGTGCGGTGCAGTCCGGGGTGGAAAAGGCCCATATAATAGACGGCCGCCTGGAGAATTCCATTATCCTGGAGATGTTTACCAATGCGGGGATAGGGACTGAGATCCTGCGAGAATCCTGGGATTAAGCTGTTTATTAAAATCATTATTCCTAAAGATTACAAATCTTTTTGGAAATCCCTACTTTTAAATTTTTGTCTCACATGTACCTTGCGTGTGCAAAATTAGACAGGTGTTTTTTCCACACTAAGCTATTATGAATTCTCTTCATTTTCTTTGGGGTCTAAAAAGTTGTTTCGGATAAATTGTCGCAAAAATACGCCAAAGATCCCGATAAATACTCCCATTACACCACTCAAGGCCAAGATGAGCTTTAGGCTGGTATTTGCGGTATCATCTTCTTCAGGAGGAACTGCAGGATCAATTACCCGGAAAACGTATTGCTTCTGGGTCTTGGCTATGGTCTTGGATTGGAGCTGATTCTCCATTATGCTGAACAAGGCCTGTCGCACCCCGGATATATTAGTTTGGTCCACCTGTTGGCGCAAAAATGCCACTTTCCTGTTTAGCCGTTCAATTTCCTCTTCACGGATCTTTCGGTTCAAGCGATCGACTAGTTCATTGGCCCATTGGGCAGCTTGGGTACCGTTTTTCCAGGTTGTCGACAGAGTTACCAGGCCTGTTTCTTCCTTGTCGTGGGAGGCACTAAGGATATTTTTCTTGAAAGACTTATACCCATCAGTAAGAGACGGGATCTGCACTTTCTCCGGTACATCCCATTCACCTGCCTCGGAATCCCACTTTTCGGAAAAAAGAATCGGAAGCAAATCCTTGTCCTCGATAAAGGAAGTTAAAAATTTTCGAGATTTCAAGGTTGCCAAGGCTTCATTCAATTCTCCGCCACCACTCCCCAGGTTTACTCCTGCCATGGAAGCCAATCCGCCCAGTCCCCCGGGTACATTGGGACTTTTTTGTTCCCTTTGGGTTGGAGCAAGCAAAGTTTCCACTTCATATATAGGTGGTTGCAAGATGCCATAAACTCCTCCGGCTACAATGAGCAGAAAAGTGATCCCTACAATAAACCACTTTTTGTCCCAAATAACCCGAATCAACTCTATAAGATCGATTTCATCCTCTTCGTGCGGCATAGGATAATAGCCCGAGGGATGGTGATAGTGCTGGTATGAATTTTGTTCCGTCATGAGTAATGTTTGCCTTTGTAGTCTGTATTGATTTCTCGAGGTTTTAGCGGATTACTCTATATGCAAAGTAGGTTAAATCCCTGAAACCGTCTTCCAACTCGCGGCTGCCATACCTAACTGATAAAGGATCTGGGATACGTTGCTTACAAGATCCAGCGGCTTGATATAATCAACATTTAAAGGTACCACAATTGTGTCTCCAGGATTTACTGAAGTGCTTGCAGAAAACCAGCCTGAATCCGCTATTTCCACTTCCCCGCTGGCATGGATTATATAGGTCCTGTCCTGATCAGCCCTGGAGGTAGTTCCTCCACATTTTTGGATATAATCCTCATAGTCCATCCCATTTTTATACAAATGGGAAGTGGAGAACTGTACTTCACCCATTACTGTTACTTCCTGGGGTTTGGATGGAATGTAGAGTTCATCTCCGTCCTGCAGGGTAACATCCTGGGCCTTACCAGCAAGCATTGCAGGCAGGTCCAGGGTGAGTCGTCCTACAGCATTTGTGGCACTAAGCTGATCGAGCATGTTTTGCAGGGCGGAGTAACCTTGGGCAGCTTTGGGTTCTTGCTGGATTTCAGCCAAGGAGATTGTGGCCAGATCCTTCTCCAACCTCTGAGTCATGCGATCCATTCGCTCCTGTTCTTTTTCCTGCAGATCTTCCCGGATAAAGACTGCACCCTGGGGATAAGCCCTTTTAGACAATCCTCCCGCTCTTTCGATTACTTCAGTCATGGTGTCTCCTCTGGAGATGGAATAGGTGCCGGGAAAGCGCACCTCGCCCCTTACCTCGATCCTAGATGGTTCCTCCCATTGTGGGATCTTTTGGATATATAAACGATCATGGGGTCTAAGCTTAATATTAGCCTTGTTATTGCCTTGATAAATCTTGGCCAAATCAACGCTCCGGTGTGATACTTCCCTGTATTTACCCTCATGAACTTTGTACCTGGTAAGTTCGGCCTGCAGGCTGTAAGCAGATTCCTGAAGCCCATTGCCTGCACGGATCAAATCACTTACGCGCATATCCTTTTCCAGGGGATATTCCCCGGGGATACGGATCTTTCCCTGTACCCGAACCACTTGGGCAGGGTAACCCTTTTTGGCCTGTTGGTATAATTCCTGAACAACCGGGTCAATCAAATTTCTACGAGTAGAAATTTCGCGTTGGGCTAGTTCTTCCTTTTCCTCTGACTCTTCTTGTTCCTGTTGATCTGTCTCTTTTTCACGGGTTGTCTGTTGCAGATCTTCTTGCGACAGGCCCTTTTCCCGAGCCAATGCTTTTGCAGCTTTCTCAGGAGATATTCCCTGCTCATTCGCCCGCTTTTTTACTTGGGACCTGGTTATCCCCTCTTCGGCAGCAACTTGTTCTGCCTGTTCAGTTTTTGACTGTTCAGTTTCAGCCTGGGCTTGTTCTTGAGTGGAAGTCTGTGATATTCCCTTAGCGGTTATTTCTTGACTCTCTTCAGCCTGTTTACCTGCAATAGTCGCATCCGGAAAAACCAGGAGTTCATCATTTGGCTGTAGTGCAGCATTTTCTTCACTTGCCGGATCTTGAAGCGCTTTTCCCAATTGTACGGAAAAACATCCTTTTTTTACATTTGTTCTTTTAACCAAGGCATAGTTCATATCTGTATCTGCTCGAATATCCAAGGAAGCCTGAATTAGATCCCGAATTTCCATGCCTGGTTCCCAGGGATAGGTACCTGGATGGCGAACATTGCCGCGTATACTAACTACCTTGGGGGGGCGATCGTGGCGGGATTGATCTCGTAGTTCCTGAATAGTGGGCTGCAATAATTCGGTACGATTGCCGGTGGTACTAAAGACATAAACAGTGTCCCTGGGCTGAATCCTGACATTGTTCTCACTTTCCGGCTTCTTAAGCGCTGCCCCAAGATCCACGGAAAATGCCTTGGTTTTTCGCCTGGGACCCACTTCCCGTTTAATAATAACGTATTCCAGGTCGGGAGTGGACAACAGGTCTTCTTCTACTGAGTTGACTATATCCGTAAGCCGCATCCCGGGTTTCCATTCCTTGCTTCCAGGTCTTTTAAAGTGACCTTTAAGGAAGACCACTTTGTTAGCCTGTTCCGGGGCATTGTACACCTGTATGACGTCCCCGTCCCGAACACTCTTTTGCCTAGCCTCTTCGTGCTTTAGATTCAGATCCTCCACTGTCTGGGTGCCGCTGGAGGTTCGCCTGTTTACTTGTACATGGGCACTGTCTGCAGAGGGATTCAGTCCGCCTGCCAATTCGATTAACTCCTCAATTGTTGCGCTGTCATCCAATTCGTAAATTGCCGGTCTCAGGACTTCGCCAACTATTCCAACCGTCGGACCAATCGGAGGGACAAGGATAACATCTCCGGGACGGAGCCTAATATCCTGCTTAGTTTCCCCTTTTAGCAGGAGATTGTACAAATCGAATTCAGTAACCACCTCTCCATCCCTTTTCAAGGTGATATCTCTCAGGCTGCCAATTCTTTTGACGCCTCCGCTGGCCAATAATGCATTTGTAAGGCTGGAAAGACTACTCACAGTATATGAACCAGGCGCAACAACATCTCCGAGAATAAAGACTTGTATACTTCTAAGCTTACCCAGGGTAATTGATGTTTCCACCCCGATGAATTGATTGCTAACTTGCTTCTGAATAAGTTCCTTCACTTCCTCGAAGTTTTGCCCCCCTACATTGAGTGGTCCGATCTCCGGAAAGTCTATCTGACCGTTTCTATCTACTTTCATGCTATAGCGGGCATTTTTCTTGCCGTACAGTTGAACCTTTATCGTATCTCCCGGGCCGAGGATGTGCGTAGTAGGCATGGGAATTTGGTCCAGTGGAGCAAATGTGCTGGGAGGGCCTCTAAAAAGTGCATACCCGAATTGACGTAGATCCTGTTGAAAAACTGAAGGAACTTGTCCCTCTCGATCCGTGGGGGATTGCAAGCGCTGACGCAACCTTTGTTCAATCGGGGAACGTGTTTCATACATTTGTTCAGCTTTTTGGGAAATTTTTTCGCGGCGCTCCTTTACTTCTTCCCGTTCTTGTGCACCTTGATCCCGGTCTTCGGCCTGTTGTTTTTGGCTATACTTTTCAAGTAGTTTTTCCCTTTGGTCTTGGGGCATGTTTTGCAAGAGTTTCTGTTGACTAGGGGAAAGATCGTTTAAGTTTTGTGCTTCGGATAATTCCGGAGAAATAAGTCCACTCGTCAAGAGGGCAAACATGATAACTAAATAAGCATAGAGCTTTGCTCTTGGGAATGTATTCTTAATGTATATTTCTTCCAGTCTATAGTTCAGTATGTGTTTCTTAAGCTTCATTTTCCTTTTCTCCAAGTACAAGCCATAATTTGTAAGTGTTGATATAATTTTTTTGCTTTTCTCTTGTTCAAAATGTCATAAAGAAAGCAGGTAGTATATCTATCAATAGAAAATTCTCTTGAGGGATTATATCCAATTCCTGAGGCTAGGGGTGTGTTTTTCCCGGGTAACAAAAAAATGTTTTTCTGGTTTATATGCTAAAATTGCTTGGCTCCATATACTTCCCGGCCAAAGACCATTACTGGACCTCGGGGCTTCTTGTTTTTATCAGCATGCATTGATATTAACATAAAATGCAAGTAGTTATTTTGTCGTTTATATTGGTCTAGGCAAAGCTTTGTCATAAGAAAAATTTTATAAGTCATTAGAATCTGGACTAGAAGAATTGTTGTTAAAAACAAATAGCTGGGGTTTCGATGAGAATTTTTTTTCATCCGAGATTAAATCACAAATGAAAATAACCATTTTTTTAGCTAATTGGGTAGAACAAATTGCAAGGGTTTTGTTTTTGAGATTGTTCTTTTTGATTGCTTTTTTTGTAGTTTTTGAATTCGGGAGGAATTTCTGGGAATATCTGTCTTGATTACCATTTGTTGGGTTTTCATTAGTAACTGATCCATAAGAAGTTATACCAATACATAACAAACAAATGAATAATATAGCCATTGTTTTATGCATATGAATCATTTTATTATAGACTTTGTTTGTATATTATTCAAGGATTTAAATATGATAATGCTACAACACTCGAATTTACGGTAAATAGAGCTTAACTTGATTTACTTGGACGAAAATTGAGATATAAAAACCGCTCAATTTAGATTGGAAATTAGCACTTAAAAAAGAACGCTAGATGCTGATCCATATAATTTTATATTCGATATCAGCAAAGGAAAGCAAGTAACATAACTCAACTCACAATACAAGACCTGGGACATGAATTTATTATAAAATCGTAAAACAGTCTCATTATTCCATAAAATCTAGACAGTTAGCAAAATATAATGCGCACTGTTAATGGGAAGTTTTGCTCTGAAAAAATATTTAACTGGCTATTTGTTACTATCCTTCAGCAGAAATTTCCTCCATTCTTCATTGCGGTCCTGGTATGCCTGTTTGAGGCTTGCCTGATAGCCCGCTTTTGTTCCGGGTGTCTAGGCGATGTTCTTTTTTCATTTCCAACTCCGTGAATTCAAGTCTTTTGATAACTTCAAACAACGCACCCAGTGAGAATTGTTTATTTCCCTTAATTTTACCCTGGATTCGCTGCATTTGTCCTCCCCCAATGGGCACCTGGTCTGAAAGCTGCAACCAGGTGGGGGGTCAAAGGCACTGGGTACTTCTCCTGGCAGGGTTTGCAATGTTTGATCCTGCTCGGGTCTTACTGAGGGAGACGCGGCCAGGAGGGCCTTTGTGTAGGGATGCAAGGGGTTTTGGAAAAGTGTCTCCGTGGGTGCGTATTCCATGATTTGACCCAGGTACATAACCGCGATCCAGTCGCTTACATAGCCCACCACATTCAAATCGTGGGTGATGAATATATAACTAAGTCCAAGCTCCTCCTGCAAGTTCTGCAATAAGTTGATTATCTGCGCCTGGATCGATACATCCAGGGATGAGATGGGCTCGTCGCAAACAATAAGCTCCGGGTTTACACTCAGGGCCCTGGCCAGTCCGATCCTCTGCCTTTGCCCGCCGCTGAATTCGTGCGGGAACCTGTTCATGCAGTCTCCTGTGAGCCCGACTGTTTCCAGTATTGTTTTTATCCGTCCCTGCCTTTCCCGCCTGGGTACTTTGGAGACCCTCAAACCGTCTTCTATTGTGCTCTTGATCTGCATCTTGGGGTTCAGGGAACCGTGGGGGTCCTGAAACACGATTTGCATGTTCTTTCTGAGTTGTTTCAATTCCTTTTTGTCCAGGGAGGTTATCTCCCTGCCTTGAAACCGGATGCTTCCCTGGTCCGGATCGAGCAGGCGCAGTACCACCCTTGCAAGCGTGGATTTGCCGCATCCGCTTTCACCCACCAGTCCCAGGGTCTTCCCCCTGGGGACAAAAAAGTCCACGTTGTCCACAGCCCGTACCCAGGCCCGGGTTTTTTGCCAGAACCCCTTCTTGAGAGGGAAGTGCTTTTTCAGGTCCTGCACTGACAGGATGTTGTCTTCTTGATGTAATAAGCTGTTCATAATACAATTTTTAGGTTTCAAAGTGTTAATGCGCTCCCAGGGGTAGTAATCTACAATTCCCGTCGTTCAATTCAACACCGGACACCTGCTTTTTTGCCCGTCCCCGCAGTCCACCATCCCGGGAAATTCATTCCTGCAAGATTCCCTTGCAGCGTAACACCTGGGATGGAAAGGGCAACCACTGGGTTTGTGCGCTGGGTCCGGGACGTTGCCTTCTATGCTGAAGAGCTTGCTCCCCTTTTTGGCAAGTGTGGGTATGGAGGCCAGCAGTCCCTGTGTATATGGATGCCTGGGATTTTCAAAGATATTCCCGACAGATCCCTGCTCCACTATTACGCCTGCGTACATTACATAGACCCGTTTGGCCACATTTGCCACCACCCCCAGGTCGTGGGTTATGTACAAAACTGATCTGGACCCTTGCTTTTGAACACTTTTCAAGAGGTTCAGGATCTGGGCCTGGATGGTAACATCCAATGCAGTCGTGGGTTCGTCTGCTATTAGGAGTTCCGGGTTGCAAACCAGGGCCATGGCAATCATCACCCTTTGCAGTTGCCCCCCGCTGAGTTCGTGGGGGAAGGATCCCAGTCTCTCCCGGGGACTGGATATCCCCACATCCTGCAATGCCTTTATGCAGCGTTTTTCTGTTTCCCGGGAATCCAGGTTTTCGTGTATGCGCAGGATCTCCTGGATCTGTTCCCCTATGGAAAATAACGGATTGAGGGAGTTCAATGGGTCCTGGAACACCATGCCCATGTTTTTGCCCCTGATTTTCTCCAGTCTTTTCCGGTCCATGGAAGTAATCTCCATGTCCTGGAAATGAATGCTGCCCTGCCTTATCCTGCCCATGGGTTGAGGGATGAGTCCCAGCAAGCTCAAGGCGGTCACGGTCTTTCCGCATCCGGATTCTCCCACCAGGCAGACTGTTTCCCCGGGGTAGATCTCGAAGTCCACTCCGTCCACCGCTTTTGCCACGGTGTCCTCTTTTTCGAAATATACCCGGAGGTCTTGTACTGCAAGTAGTTTTTCAGGGTCAGACATAGTGTGATCTTTATTCATGGTTTAATTTGGGGTTCAATGTATCCCTGAGGCCTTCCCCGAACAGGTTGAAGGCCAGAACCACGATCAGGATGGCGATCCCCGGGATCAGGGTCAGCCAGGGCGCATCGAACAGGAACCTCTTGCCTTCAGAGAGTATGTTTCCCCAGGTTGCTTGCGGGGGTGGCACCCCGAAGCCCAGAAAGCTGAGGCCGGCCTCGGTGAGAATGGCCATGGCAACACCGATAGTAGCGGAAACCAGGACCGGAGCTATAGCATTGGGGAGCATGTGTTGGAAGATGATCCGGTTGTTGCTGACCCCGAGGGCATTGGCTGCGCTGACAAAATCCTGTTCCCGCAGGGAAAGGAATTCTGCCCGCACCAGTCTGGCAGGTGCCATCCAACTGGTTATTCCGATTACTACCATTATATTGTAAATACTGGGGGGAAGCAGGGCGATAACAGTCAATATCAGGAAAAAACTTGGAAAACAGAGCATGATATCCACAAAGCGCATTATGATGGTGTCCACCGACACCCCCGCAGTGCCGAGCTTGTTTAGCGGGTTTAATACGCTGCCGCTGGACGGGTCGTTGTATTTTGATTGCAACAGATATATCAGTGTGACAAAGAGACAGATATATCCAGGTACAAGGATCTGGTAATAAACCAGTCCGCATCCCAGCAGAAACAAGAACCCCTGCAGTATCCTTTCGAATGTCAGTATCCGGTTGCCGAAATATCCGGCAATACCTCCCATCAAGATGCCGATGAGAACTGATATGCCTACTGCCACAAAACCCACTGTCAGGGATATCCAGGCCCCTTCCAGCATCCTGGCGAAGACGTCCCTGCCCAGGTTGTCGGTTCCAAGCAAGTAGATTCCCAGGGGAGGGAGCTGATCCTGACGAAGTTCCCCGGTATCAGGGTAGGATAAGGGAGGAAGCAGCTTGTCAGGCAATCTTATCTGGTTGGGTTTCAAGACCGGATCAGGTCCGTTGGTCAGATAAAGTCCGGTAACAGCTATGAAAAAAAATAGCACGAATATAATCAGCCCCAGCAGGGCCAGCCTGTTCTTGCGGAATTGATCCCAGAATTCACCAATGCGGGACTCGCTCTGGGACTGGGTGTCCGGGGAATTGTTGTCAGTATTGTCGCTGCTGCTTGTCATATTGTTTGCTTAACCCGGATTTGTTGCAGGGGTTTTATGAATTTTACGCATGGTTTTTCGGATTGACACGGTCAATCTATCTATTCTCCATCCGAATATTCCGATCTATTGATAGCAAATCCGGGCAGGTAGTTCAAGCAATTATTGGGGTCTCCCCAGGGCTAGTTTGTTCTAGAGTTCAATTTACTGTACCTATGTGATTTTTTGCTAATATAAAATTCGAATTTCGAAATTCGGGCAATCTTGACCAACTGGATCAAGAAAATAAAATCAAAGAGTTGATAAAATATTCAACATCAAGAGTTACAATTATTAGAAGGTCAAAGCAAAAGCTGGGTGGATAAATTAATTGATTGATAATAATTGATATTTCAATGAGAAAAAAAGGCCCTGGGCTAAATAGTTGTTGACTGTTTCTTTCTAAATGCGTATTTTAAATTATCCAATTAGCAAATATTTTTAGCTCTTCACCTTTTTCAGTATAGGGTGTAGGAAGAAGTGCGAACAAGCTAGGAATTAAAGTTCAAGGTTGAATATTTTTTTAGAACTATGGGAATGGAACAATATATACAACAGTACGGGTACTTGGCTGTATTAGTGGGCACTTTCCTGGAAGGGGACATTGTCTTGTTGCTGGGTGCCTATCTAGCATTTGCCGGTTACTTTGACTTGCCTTGGGTGATGACTGCGGCATTTGTAGGTACCTTGCTAGGCGATCAGGTGTTTTTCTTTTTGGGCAGGACGAGAGGCTTGAACTTCTTGTTGCGCAAACCAAAGTGGAGAGAGAAAGCGGAGAAAGTCAATCATTGGCTCAGTAAAAATCGTTATCCTATGATACTGGGCCTGCGTTTTATATATGGTTTTCGCTGCGTAGTTTCCTTTGTCTTTGGGCACAGTTATGTATCTGTAAGTTCTTTTCTGATTTTGCACTTGATCAGTGTGTTTATCTGGGTACTGGTCATTGGAGTCGGGGGGTATTATTTTGGTAAGGCAATTCATTCCCTGGCTAAAGATTGCGAATACTTGCAAGTCGTGTTTATAGGCGTGTTGCTAAGTGCAGTTTTGATTTGGAGATACTTATGGAGAAATCGAACGCTTATTGTTTCTTTCTTTCGAAGAAAATTTAGGAACAGTAAGACGGAAGTAAAATAGGAAGTCCGGGTAAATACCTAAAGAGTACGTCTCAGCCTTGTTAAAAGGGTGGGACAATTACTTGCTATCCATAAGCTCTTCTGGCTGGAGTGGCCTTACTGCCTGATATCATTGTCTTTCGTGGTTGCGTGCAGGATTCAGGCTGTACAAACTTGCAGTATTGAAAACTTGTCCTTGCATGTGTTTGTAGAGCTATTCTTCTCGCTCTTTTGTTTTCAAGTGGGCAGGTGCTTGGTTGCATTGGGTACAACCTGCACAGGGGTCTTTTCCCTGTTTTATAGTTTGGGAAGTCTTTATCAACTTTCTGCTTACAAACAAGGCTGCTAGGATCAGGATAAGTAGCATGGAGATGTTTTGCCACATAAATTATATTCCCAGATTAATAGGTATTGTTTAGGAATTTACAGCTTGTAAACTGCTGCTGCCAAGGCCTTAATTTTCCAATTCCTGTACATAGATATAGTCTGCCTCGTTGTTGCGCAGGGCAAGTGTGAAGTTGTGGACTTGAAGGGATACAGGATCTTTCAAAGGTGCCCTGCGAGTAGGCAGAACCACCACGCCTGGAACTAGACCCATGTCTCTTATGCGTCGCCCCAACTCTCCACTCGCATTTATTTGGACAATTCTTCCGGGCTGTTTGAGTTTTAGTTGCCTCAAAGATTTGGTTTCTTCGCTCATTGCTCTTCCTTTAGTTTTTTGTCAAAAAAGGGTTACTAGATATATCTAAAAATAAAGGTTTGACATTGCTTTGTCAAGAAAAAAATTAGGAAAAGTGAACTTGGAAAATATATTAAAATTTTGAATATCGGTTTTTTAACTGTTTGGGTCTCAATGAAAGTTTGCTTTACCAAACTTAAAGCTTGTTGTCTTTAGATGAAAGTTTGCTAACTAGGAAATTTTATATACAATCTTTATATCTATAATTTATCGAAATTGGAGCGCAGGATGTTAGACACCGCCTTGCTTCCTTTGAGTTTGAAAGAATCCCGCAATAAAATTTTTTCCATGGCTAACCTACTCAAGAATTTTGGAACTACCAGGATCGTACTCTTACACGTTTTGGGGGGAAACAATAAAAGAAAAAAAGAAAGGGTAAGAAAGCAAATCGAGGAAATAGCTAACAAATACCGGGAGATTGGTTTTCAAGTAGAGATGTTTTTCAAGGAAGGCAGTGTGGCCAATACTGTGGTAAATTTCGCTACTGAGATGGAAGTAAATTATATTGCCCTCTGCTGGCAGAAAAAATGGCTTATCAAGCGCACTTTGCTCGGTAATATAGATGCGGATATGATCAGAATGACCGATTTGCCCGTTTTTATCTATAAGAAGGACTACTATTTATTCAAGAACTGGGATTTGAACAAGGTCTTGTACGCCACCGATTTTCAAGGGACGGACACTAAGGTGATGCCCTATCTCAAAAACAAGGACTTTCAAGCGGATACTTTGTATTTCCTTCATGTGGGAAGCCGAGCCCCGGACCCGGATACAGAGAAAAAAAGAAGGGAGAAAGTGGATAAACAACTGCAAAGCTTGGCCGAGGAGTGTACTCAAGCCTACAACCGTGTGGAAAAATTAAATGTTTCTGGAAATGTTAAAAACCAAATAGTCAGGAAAGCCAAAAGCCGGGGAGTTGATTTGATTGTTGTGGGAAAACAGGACAAGGCAAAGGGTTGGGACCAGCTCTTGGGGTCTACTGCAGAATCACTTCCACATAAGGCGAATTGTTCTATATTTATTGTTCCCGGGATGAAAACTCGGAGGTCGGTACTAGTATGAATTGGATCTATAAAAATTTGGTCTTTATCGCATCCCTATTTATTGTCTTCTTTTTTGTGGGCTTGGGTATATACAATCCCGATCTACTTTCCCAGGTCTCCACTTTTATTCACCAAAGGATAATCGACTATTTCGGATGGGGTTACTTGGTGGCTGCCTTTTTCTTCCTGGTATTTAATATCTGGTTCGCAATGAGTAGGTACGGAGAGATTAAATTGGGCAAAGAATACGAGAAGCCCCAATATTCCTATTTTGCATGGTTTAGTATGATGTTTGCCGCTGGTATGGGTATAGGTATGATATTTTGGGGAGTAGCCGAACCCATGAGCCACTATTTGAATCCTCCGGGATATATAGCGGACAGTTCCGGGGAGGCAGCCAAATATGCCATGAGGTACAGTTTCTTTCATTGGGGTCTACAGCCCTGGGGTGTTTATATTACCATGAGCATGGCAATAGCATATTTTTCCTTTAGAAGGGGGATGCCTCCACTTATTTCCAGCTGCTTTTATCCTTTGCTCGGGGATAGAATATATAGCAGTATAGGCTATCTTATCGATGTTTTGGCTGTCTTTGCAACTATCTTTGGGATAGCCACTTCTCTTGGACTAGGGGCAATGCAAATCACAAGCGGTTTGGGATTTGTATTCGGGTTTGAGTCCAGTTTTAGTGCTATATTTATACTTATCTGCATAGTTACGGTACTGTTTATGATTTCCAGTATGACCGGGCTGGACAAGGGAATCCAGATCCTGAGCAAGACCAATATACTTTTGGCTACCTTGCTTCTGGGTTTTCTACTTTTGGTAGGTCCGACGACTTACATATTCAATATTTTCACCAGTACTATTGCAGATTATTTTTCCTCCCTGTTTCAGATGAGCCTGTCCACTCATCCTTTTCGGGGATACGAATGGACCCAATCCTGGACGCTTTTTTATTGGGCATGGTGGATAGCCTGGTCCCCGTTTGTGGGCTTGTTTGTGGCAAGTATTTCCCGGGGAAGAACGATAAGGGAGTTTATCCTGGGAGCCCTTTTGGTCCCAACTTTGCTAGCCTTTCTTTGGTTCAGTGTTTTTGGCGGGGCAGCCTTCCAGATAGAATTAAATACCGGTGCCTCCATAGCGGAAATAGCCTCAGAAGACGTCTCCATTGTGTTATTCAAGCTCTATTCCTACTATCCTTTGAGCAATATGCTTTCTATCGTCACTGTGCTCCTTTTGGGTGTGTTTTTTGTTACTTCGGCTGATTCAGCTACATACGTTCTCTCTATGATGACTTCCAATGGTAGATTAACTCCTCCGGCAAGCAAGAAGCTGGTCTGGGGATTAACCGTTTCTGCCACTGCGACTATTTTGCTCTATTCCGGTGGATTGGAGGCCCTGCAGAAGATGGCCATCGCAGCCGCATTACCTTTTACCTTTATAATGCTTTTTATGTGCAAAAGCTTGCTCAAGGCCCTGAATTACGAGTATACACAGGAACTTAATATTGAAGAAAACCAAGAGTAAAGTGGTGGGAATGGAAACATTTGGAAAATTCCTGGTTTGTGGCTATTAATCGGGCATGGCCTGGTAAAAACCGTTTTGACAGACCAACTGCAAGGGACAGTCGTATAAATTCCTGAGCATTTTTTCCCTCATCAGGTCTTTTTTCTCTCCCTGGGCAAAAACAGAACCGTTTTTTAAAAAGACCAGTTTTGTCACTTCCGGGGGAATTTCGTGGATGTGATGTGTGACCAGAATGATTGTATGGCCCAGCTTTATCAAATCGCGCACTGTTTGCAGGTAATTAAAACAAGCCTTTAAATCCATGCCGCTGGTAGGTTCATCCAGCAGGAGTACTTGAGGATTGTTAACCAGGGCGCGAGCCAACAAGAAAAGGCGTTGTTCTCCTGTGGAGAGGTCGGCAAATTTTCTGTGTTTCAGTCTGGATATACCGAGCAGGTTGATTGTTTTTTTAGCCATTTCCCTGTCCTTAGCGCTGAAATGTTGATGTTTCCAGATATTGATACTGGAATAAAATCCGGATAATACGACATCTTCTCCCTTTGCATTCTGCAAATAATAGTTTTGAAGGTCCTGGGATACTATCCCCAAACGGTTACGCAAATCCCATACATTCCAGTTTTTTTTACCAAATAGCTTCAGATATCCTCCGTCTTGGCACAGGGGATATATTTCCCTGGAGATTAGCATAAGTAGTGTGGACTTTCCCGATCCGTTTGGACCTAGGATTGCTGTATTGCAATTAAAAGGGATGCTCAGGGACAAGTTGCTTATAGCCAGGGTGGAACCGCGATAGGCGGAAATATTTTTTGTTTCCAGTATGTTTTGCATAAATCCCTTCACGGTTTTCGTTCAGGCAGTAGACGGTAATAAGAGCATACTGCCTGTATTGCTGCGCAATTGTAGAGAAGAGGACGTGCTCTTGTTGTGCATTATTTTTTGAACGCTTGCTCACCAGTAATATGTCTGCCCAAAATCAGGGTGTGGATATCGTTAGTCCCTTCGTAGGTGTATACGCTCTCAATATTTGCCATATGACGAATAGGGGAGTAGTCCAGGGAAATTCCGTTGGCTCCCAAAAGATCCCTGGCAGTACGTGCACAGATTCTAGCTACAGAGACATTGTTTTTCTTGGCAAAGGAAATTTGTTCAGGAATAGACTTTCCTTCGTCCAACAGCCTTCCCACCCTGTGGGAAACTAGCTGTCCCTTGCCGATTTCCATAAACATGTGCACCAGCTTGTCCTGAACTAGTTGATAGGAACTTAGGGGTTCGTCGAATTGTTTGCGTTGCTTGCAATAGTTCAGGGCAGTATCGTAGCAATCCATAGCTGCTCCCAGGCCACCCCAGGAAATACCGTATCTAGCCTGATTTAGGCAAGTAAACGGGGCTTTGAGTCCATATGCATCCGGTAGCCTGTTTTCTTCCCCTACCTTGCAGTTGACCATTCCCAGTTCACCAACACCACCGGCCCGCATGGAGCCCTTTTGATCCAGAGAACTTTGTGTGAAGCCTTTGGTACCGGATTCTAATATAAAACCCTTGATTTTCCCGTCCTGGACATCCTTGGCAAAAACTACTGCCATATCGGCAATATCCGCCTCAGTGATCCAAGTCTTGCTCCCGTTTATGACCCACTGCTCCCCGTCCCATTGGGCCGTGGATTCCATTGATCCCGGGTCTGATCCGTGGTTGGGTTCGGTCAGACCGTAACATCCAATAGTTTCTCCACTAGCTAGTTTGGGCAGCCAGTAGTGTCTTTGTTCTTCACTCCCGTAACGCCAGATAGGATACATTACCAATCCGGAAGTCACGGCTACAAAGCTGCGTAGAGCGCTGTCCACACGTTCAACTTCCTGGCAGATAAGCCCGAATTCTACATAATTTGCTCCTGTGCATCCGTATTCAGTTGGTAAAAAAGCGCCCAGCATCCCCAGTTCTCCCATTTGAGGCGCGATATTCCTGAGGTCCAAAGGTTCTTCCCCGTGGAAGGCATCTACAACATAGGGCTCTACTTCCTTACTCAAATATTCCCGAACAGAACTTCGAATCAGTTTTTCTTCCTTGCTCAAAAGATTATCTAGTTTAAAGAAATCAATTCCCTTGAAAGCCATTATTTAACTCCCTTTTTTATTGAATGTTTTAAGGTAATATTAGTCCAATTATATATTTGCCAGTGTTAATAAAGGCAAATTCAGGTTTAAAGCACGCTGGACTAGTTGTTGGCGTGCGAAGATTGGGCGCAACGCAATAATAACCTCCTGGTCAAGACTGCAGCCATTTTTCTGCGGTAAGATTCGCTGGCACGCAGATCAGTTATAGGTTTAACCTCTCGGGAAACGATTTCTGCACATTTGCCGGCGCTGGATGGAGAAATCTCTTTTCCTGTCAAAAAGTTTTCTGCTTGTTCTGCTCGCATGCAGGTAGGAGCAACTGCTCCCAGAGCGATTCTAGCCCTTTTTACTTGTGTATCTTCAATCTCAATCCATACTGCCTGGGAAATAATAGATATGGTGAAGGCATTCCTAAGTCCCAGTTTGCAGCGTTCCATTCTTCCCAGGTTTGCCCTGAGCGGGATATGGATTTCTGTGAGCAATTCTCCGGGTTGCAGAAGTGTACATCCAGGAGCAGTAAAGAATTCCTCCAAGGAGAGGAATTTGTCAGTATGTCTGCCCTGTATTCTAATCTTGGCACTTAAGGCCAAGAGTGGAGGAGCGGTGTCCGCAGCCGGCGATGCTGTGGAAAGGTTACCCCCGATGGTACCGCTATTGCGCACTTGAAGAGAGCCCATTTCCTCGGCTGCTTGGGATAAAATCGCTGCGTATTCTTGGACCTTGTGCGAGTTGACTAGATCGCTTAATTTGACTGCAGCTCCAAGTACCAGATCGTTTTCCCGTATTTCTATTTTCTGTAATTCCTGCACTGAATTTATATCTACCAGCTTAATTCCAGGTTCAAACTGCCAGATCCCTTTGCGTACTGCCGGGATAAAGTCGGTACAACCGGCCACTACCTTGCTGTCTTCTCCATCTGTATTCAGTAGGTCCAAGGCTTGTTCTAGATATGCCGGTCTGGAATATTTGCATTCTGGAAAGGCATGAGCACCTATAAATTGTTGCATTTCTTCCTCCCGCTTTGTTTGCATTTAAAAACCTTCTTTACCACCAATTACCGGAATCTTTTTCTTTTTTCGCGGCTTGCACTGACTTAACTATATTCACATATCCGGTACAGCGGCAAAGATTTCCCTCCAGGCTTTTTCTGATCTTTTGATCGTCGATCTCCTCCTCCCGGTTCAATAGGGCGTAGGCATTCATTAATATGCCGGGAGTGCAGTATCCACATTGGAATCCAAGATTGTCAATAAAGGCTTGCATCAAGGGATGTATTCTTTCTTTTTGCTCCAAGCCTTCGCTGGTCAAAATCTTTTTGTTGTCCACAGTGGCTGCTAAAACAAGGCAACTATTCACTGGCTTTTCGTCAACAAGTACGGTGCAGGCACCACATTCTCCTTCCAGACAACTGCGGTGCACGCTTTTCAGCCCCATTTTGTTGCGCAAAACCTCAAGCAGTGTTTCTCGGGTGTCAATCTCTAGAGTACAGGGTTCTGAGTTTAGTGTTATATTGATATTAATTTTCATTTTCAACTCCTTCGAGCTAGAAATGGATCTAGTTTTGTTCTATTTCTCCGATCCACTTTAATATACGTTCCGGTGTGGCCGGAGAATCGTTGACTTCAACTCCAAAAGGACTTAGGGCATCTTCGATTGCAGATAAAATAACCGCCTTGGATCCGATGATGGGTGCTTCGCCCATGCCTTTACTACCAGTCTCAGAATAGGGGGAGGGAGTTTCCATATGTGCAATTTCAATGTCCGGTGCTTCCATCGCAGTGGGCATTAAGTATTCTGCTAGGGACATATTGAGCAAACGCCCTTGCTCGTCGTAGCGCAATTCTTCACTTAAGGCTTCCCCTATTCCTTGGACTATTCCTCCGTGGATCTGCCCGTCTACGATTTGTCTATCGATTATGGTCCCGGCATCGTGTACATGTACGTATTTCAATATCTGAGTGCTTCCGATCTCGGGATCTACTTCCACAACTGCCACATCTGCGGAATTGCAGAATGTGGTATAGGTGGTTCCGGTTTCCGGAGTGCTAGGACTGTACCATGTGGTGGTTACATCTAGTAGGTGTTCGTGCTCTAAGAGTGTTTCTTTGAACAGTTTGCGCGGTCCTGGAAAGTAGTAAGCCCTTGTTGCTAGCTCAGGGAAGGATAGGCAGTGAGCAGGATTAGAATCAGAACAGGCATATCCATCCTGCAAAATGATCCTATCGGGACTTTCTTCCAAGAATGCAGCTGCGCATTTGACTATTTTTTCTCGGAGGAGCTGCGTAGCCTTGTGTACAGCACTAGCCGGATAGACTGCTCCTCGGCTAGATAGGGGACCTTGTCCTATGTACTCGGAGTCCACGGGTTGCACGTCTACGATATTTTTACTGCAACCCAAAATGGAAGAAACAATGACTGCATGACTTTTTTCCGCTCCCTGCCCAATCTCCGTTCGATCGCTGAATACCTTTACATTGCCGTCTGCGGTCATTTGGACTCTGGCCTGGGTCAATCCGCCCATCTGGGAATTAGGTACAGCAACTCCGGCAGGCTCTACAGTGCTCACTACACCAATACCTAGATAACGTCCATTGTGCAATTCTTGTTTTTGTTTTTCCCTCCAGGCGTTGATGTCAGCCATGTCCAGCACCTTTTGCAGTGCCTGGGGATAATCTCCGCTATCAAGCATATAGTTGTTTACTTGTTGAAAGGGAAGTTCTTGGGGTTGCACATAGTTTCTTCTCCGAATCTCTTCGGGTGTTAGCCCCAATTCTCTAGCCACACGATCCATTGCATGTTCTATGAACTTGATCCCCTTGTCCTTGCCATATCCTCTGTAGGCACAGTAGAAGGATTTGTTTGTCACTACTCCCAAGCCTTCGATATCCGCTCCCATAATTTTGTACATATTGGGTACTGCCATACACGCCGGAAACAGGCTCAGTGTGGCAATACCTTTGTTTGTGCTTTCTACTCCCAGATTCTGTACAATCCGTGCTTTTACTCCCAGGATTTTTCCCTCTTTGGAATATGCCACTTCTCCCTCCCAGTCTACATCCCTTTGGTGGGGGCCGGTAACAATAAATTCCCGGTGACTTTCCACCCATTTTACCGGTCGGGATGTTAACAATGCGGCCAATGCAACTGTATATTCCTTGTGCACATGGATTTTGTTCCCAAAAGCACCTCCAATATCCAGTGACTCTACGTAAACCCTGGATTCGGACATTCCCAGGGTTGCCGCAATATTGTGCCTTTGTAAGTAAGGGGTCTGGAAGGACCCCCGCAATGTCAGGGTTTCCCGGAAAGGGTCGTACTTGGCTATGCATCCTCGGGGTTCCAGGGGAAATCCGGAGGCCCTACCCTCGCGATAAGATACAGGCAAGATATGGTCGGCTTGAGCAAAAGCCTTTTCTGTATCCCCCATCTGAAAGCTAAGATGTGCCTGTGTGTTATCCGGCCAGTTCTCATATAGCTTTGTATCTTCGCTATGCAGGGCAGTTTGGGAGTCTGTGACTACATTTAAGGGATCAAATTTTACTTCCACTAGATTTGCGGCTTCCTTGGCAGTTGTTTCATCTTCTGCCAAAACAGCTGCCACGGGTTCACCGTAATAGAGGGCGCGATCCACAGCCAGGGCATAAACCGGAGCTAGACGCCAGGTAAAGCGGGTTGCACTGTAATCTGCCTGAGGCGGAAGTTGATTGGTGTAGGCAAGAATGTCTTTTCCGGTAATAACCCGAATGACTCCGGGCTTTTGCATAGCCTGCTCTACATCGATTTCTTTGATTCTGGCATGAGCGTAGGGACTGCCAATAAAAACCAGGTGTGCAGTATCTGTACTGTCGCAGTCATCGGTGAACCGCGAACGTCCTCTAACTAATCTTTGTTCTCTTTTTATCATAGTTTCGCTCCTTTAGTGCGGACCGAATTTGTTTAGCGGCCCTGTATCTGTTGCTCTTCGTAAAGTCGTTTGGCGCAACGAGGCCCGTCCCAGAGGCTGGGCAGCATTATAAAGCCAACCGGTACCGCGGTGATCACAATAAAGGACTGCAGCGCATCGATACCCCCTTCTCCCATATATATGAGCAGTGCGGCAACAATTCCCATGAGGATAGCCCAAAAGACTCGCATTCCCCGGGGTGGATCGGCATATCCGCTAGAACAGATAGAAATGGACAGGGACATGGAGTCGCCCGTAGTAGCCAGAAAGAGAAAAATAAGTGCAAGAAAAGCGGGTACCAGGACAACTGAGCCGGGAACTTGTTGTACAATAGCCACAAGTGCGGCTGGAAGCCCGCTGCTATTGAGTGGATCCGAGATTACTCCTGGATTCTGCAATTCAAAGAATATACCACTACCACCCAAGATGGTGAACCAGATATGGGTGGCTATAGGGGCGATTATGCCTACGCCGCAAATGATCTGTCTAATGCTGCGTCCCCGGGATATTCGGGCGACCAGTATGGCCATGAGTGGTCCGTAGCCCACGAACCAGCCCCAGAAAAAAACCGTCCACCAGGAGAGCCAGGCATTATCCCCTCTGTATAGACTGAGGCGGGTAAAATCCTTGAGATAGGTGCCGAAAGTTGTGGAAAAGGTATCTACGATGAACTGTGCTGGTCCCAGTAAAAGTATGATGCCCGCCAAGACAAAAGCCAAAATCACGTTGAAACGGCTGAGAAATTGTATACCTCGGTGAAGTCCGGTTATTGCAGAGATGGTATAGAGGATCATTAGTGCGAGTATTATGGTCAGCTGGGTTAGGTACACATCCGGTATTCCGAACAAGGCCTGCAGAGCGTAACTAACCTGCAGTCCGAGAAATCCAATGGGTCCGATCGTGCCTGCCGCGACTGCCAGAATACAAAGTGCCTCGACCAACTTGCCCCAGTTGTTGTACATGATTTTTTCGCCGAAAAGCGGATAGAGCAGTGCCCGGGATTTCAAGGGCATTCCCCGGTGATAGTGAGAGTACATGAGCACAATTGCTCCGCAGGTACCTAGAATGGACCAGGCCAAAAATCCCCAGTGCAAAAAGGCCTGTTCCATCGCCGGCACTACTGCCTCTTGTGTAGATCCTTCCACTCCACTGAAAGAAGGAGGAGGGGTAAGGAAATGGTACATAGGTTCGGCAGCAGACCAGAAAACCCCTCCTCCGGCTAAGAGTGTGCACATGATGATGGAAATCCAGCGAAAGGTGCTGAATTCCGGCTTATCTAAGTTACCCAGTTTCACACTACCGTACTTGGAAAAAGCGATGACAATAGCGATCAAAAAGTTGATCCAGACCAGCCATTGCCAATAAGCCCCAAAATATTTGGCTGACCAGGCAAATGCAACATCAACTGCTTTGGATACGCTCTGGACATCGATTAGGGATGCAATTACGAAAAAGAGTAGAACACCCCCACTGATTAAGAAAACAATCCATTCTATATTTTTCCAATCCACTTTTTGATTTTGATCCTGCATCATTGACCTCCTTAAAAATTGCTATGAAAATGTTTTAAACTTTTTTCCTTGCAATTGTTATTTTTAATGAGTTGCACAAATTCTGCGAGTATAATCGGTGTCTACCTGTTTGGATAAATCAAAAAAACTAGACTGCATTTTCTACTACTCGATCTATTTGCTCTTCTACTTCCCGGGATAGATCTACAGTATGTTCCTGCTCTATAATCTGTTTGGCCTTGTGCAGTGCTTTGGCTCGAATATCCACAGCTCCTTCCTGCTGCCAAGCTTCCCAGCTTCTGTGTTCCATGAGCCGGGGGAACCAAAGTTCGCTTTGAAAGTTTTCAAATGTGTGTTCGTGCATCATAAAGGTTCCACCTGGACCAATTTCCCGGAGTAAATCCAGATTTAATTTGTCCTTCTCCAAGTTTATATCCCTTGCCAAGCGTTTCAATGCGCCCATGCATTCGTTGCAGAAAATGGGATCGGCAAAATCGACCGTAAGATCGGAATCCAGCTGCATGGAATCGATTACATCCGCACCCAAAGCTGCGGCACTGCCTGTTAGTCCGGTCTCGAATCCTGCCTGGGCGTCCAGAATTTTTGAGTCCCGCAACATTCCCGGCATTCTTACGGGAAA
>CAJXKR010000008.1 GCA_913055815.1 uncultured Desulfohalobiaceae bacterium
CTCCTGCAGTTCCTTCTCCTTCTTTTCCATCTGTTGGATGTCCAACCTGCAATTGTCCAAAAAGGAGAGGTTGTTCTGGATCTCTTCCTGCAGGTTGAATATACCTTCTATGGATCTGTTCAGACTACGCTGTAATTGGCTGAGTTCCCACAGCCTGGCTTCTATGTCTTCCAATTCCTTTTCGCTTTCACTGACCATGGGCTGTTTTTTCAGACTGCCCTCCAGATCCCGCAGGAATTGGTCCATGTCTTCAATCTGTTCCACATAGGGCTGGAAGTTCTCATTCAATTCTGAAAGGTTGTTCAGGTGTTTTTTTAGTTCCAGGAAATTGTCCAGAAGGTTGTATTCCGGTGAATCCAGAATGTTTAGACATTTCTGCACGCTTTCGTCTGACTTGGCCTGTTCGCGCAGGCTCTGCTTTTTGGATTCCAGTTCCTCGATCTCTCCGGGTTTGGGGTTTACCTGCTCTATCTGCTTGAATTGGTATTCCAGAAAATCCCGCTTTTCTTCCAGGTCGTTGGCTTTATCTTCCAGTTCCTTCTTGTCAGCAGATATCTTTTTTATCTGGTTTAATGTGTTGTTTTTTTGGGAAATAATGTCCGAAGGCAGGTATTCGTCCAGGATTTGAGCGTGATACCCGGGCTTGAGCAAATTCTGCTGGCCGTGTTGACTGGTGTGGATAATTAGCTGGGGCCTTAACTGTTTCAGTTTTTCCTGGGAGCTTAAATTGTCGTTTATATAAACCCTGCTTCTTGCACTTTCAGCCATAAACTCCCTGCGCAGGATCAATTCCCCTTCTTCTGGCAGTTGGAAAATAGCCTCTACCTGGGCCTTGTCCTTGCCCGGACGGACCATGTTTTTTTGCAGCTTTTCACCCAGGATGAAGTCCAGCGCGCGCAGGATAAAGCTCTTACCTGCGCCGCTCTCCCCGGTAAGTACATTCAAACCGGAAGAGAGTTCCAGCTCCATGTCCTGAATCAAGGCTAAATTTTTTATTTTCAAGAATTCGAGCATTATTATATCCTGCAATTGTAAAAGATCTGTGAAAAGCTATAACTGAACCTCTAAGAAAAATAACCCTAATGTAAAAATTTTTTCAATTCAAGATTAGAAAGCAGGTTATTCAAAATCTCTTGAAACAGTGCCTGGACGAAAATCCTGATTGGACATAGACTTTCACAGATACAAGTAACAAAGGCAGTCTCGGATCCCTAAGGAGCGAGCCATTTTGACATCGCAGTTTATATTACTACATGAGGATTTTAAAATTTTGCAATATTGATGTAGATGGGTGAGTTTTTATCCAAGCACTAAAATAAAGGCTTGACAAGGATAGGTACAATTGATTATAAATTAAGTCAAGAAAAGGGGCTGTAGCTCAGTCAGGGAGAGCGCCTGAATGGCATTCAGGAGGTCAGGGGTTCGATCCCCCTCAGCTCCACCATACATTTCAAGGGGTTAGGGCAGATGCTCTAACCCTTTTTTATTGTCCCTTCAAGATTTATCCCCTATTTGTCCCCAAAGTTGAATTATCCAAAGGTTAGTCCCACTGGCCATTTAAAATCAAATTTTGCTGTGATATTATTTCTGGATTTTTGTTGTTCAATGAAAATATATCGCTAAGTTAGCTTATTATATATTCTAGAAGAGGGTCGTTGTCGGAGGCAAGGAAGTTGACTTGATCAAAATCTTATGGAGGCTAGCTGTAAAAAAGCAAGGATTGATTGAGTTTGTTCTAGGAGGGCATTTTAAATTACAATAAAAGAAGGGGATACACTGTTTATAATTGTGCACCCCCTCGGACCTTTGATCAAAAACAAAACTCTCATTTTTTTCTTCCTAAACTCATTTTTTTATATTCTTAACCTTTGTTTTTGCTTTTATTACCCAGTTTTTTTAGTCCTGCAAACTTTCCGTCCTGTTTTTAATCCAGTCCAGTACAGAGTCCACGGAGTAGACCACTTTTCTGCCAATCCTCATTCTTTTGGCTGGACCTTGACCCATGGAATCAAGATTGGCCATTGTACGAGGATTGATCAATCCACCGGTAAACTCGGAAATCCTCTCCCGCGGCACTAAACTGGAAGGCCACTTTGATTCCAAGTCTTTCAATGTTTCAACTACTGCATCAAACTCATTCTCTTCCTGTGTCATACTACACTCCTTTTAATAGATTTGGTATTTATACCATTGTTTCAATTTTAAAGAAGGTTGTGACCTGTGTCAACTAAACCTGATTTTGCTATTTTTACATCCTTATTCCCATACCCTGCTCTTTTCTTTGATCGGGCTTGGGATCAGCGCTAGATTCAACAACAGGCTTTTGTCGTCTTTTACCTTGACCAACAGAACCATAATGTTTTTGTGTATGTTCAACACTGTGTCCCAATGCCTTGGCTATATCTTCCCAACTTGCATCTTGCATTTTCAGATCGGCGGCAAATGCATGCCGAAAACTATAACGTTTCCTTTTTTCAGACCTTCACCCATCTCTTTTTGCTGCGGGAATTTCTTTAGGTAGTGCAAACAATCTTGAATTATATCAAGTTGCCGACACCACTCTTTCCAGTCACCTTGTTTTTGTGCTCTATCCTGCTCAGTCAACGCTTCCTTAAGAAATTTGGTGCAGATATAATTGATAGCTGCACGCCTCTTGTAGTAGGTATTTTTACAACTGGTATTTTCTTCCGGCGAAATATTCTCGTTTTTCAAAAAATCGAAGGTTTTTCTGTATTCCCTTGCAGTTGCTTCATTTACTTCTCTAGCAGGCATGGATCGCAACATCGCCCTAGCCTCCTTGACGATCTGAAAACCTTCTAGTTTATCCATATTACCTCCTGTTAATCGATAGTTGTCTCCTGCTGCTAACGCAGCTCAAACTTGATACAAGTTTGAACGGAGACAACATTCTTCCGCGTCGGAATAATGTATTCCTTCCTACTCGGAAGAATGTATCTTTTTAAGATTGGTACGGTATTTGTTCAGGACCAACAATAAACAACAATCCAGTGTTGATATTGTCAGGTGAGGCTAGCAGGCATTATTTTTTTTCGTAGACAAATTTTTGGTAGGCTAAATCTATTTTTTTTTCTTAATTGTTTTTATTCTTTGCCAGCCTGATAATGTTCTTTTTATTACGATCTGTAATTTCATTCTTTCTGAATGTTCATTTTAATCATACCTCCTAACACATTTTATATCCATTTATGTTTATATTTTACTAAAAGCACTATACCGTGTCAACAAAACCCAAGATAAGAAAAATGACGCTATACACAGGAATAAATTGCAATTAAAATACATCACAATCAAATTTTTTTAAAAAAATTTTACAAAAACATACAGTAGATTCCAATTAATGTAACCAGCAACAAAAAGTAGCTATGTACAACTAGTGTTTGCGGCAATATCGACTTTTATATATACCGCTGTTCACCCAAGCTTATGTACGTCTGATCCAGATATCGGGACCTTTATCCTTGGATAACTGCCGAAGAATCTCGACTTACATGCTCAACCTTCTTGCTTTTTGGGGAGACAGTGATCATACCACACCATATTCAAGATGGGGTTATTTGGACGGATACTTTACAAAAATCAATTTTTTTGCTATACTACGTGAAACTAGTATTTCTATAGCGAGATTTTTTTGAGGGACTGCATTACCAGATTTTGTGGCATGTATTCATGCTTGAATCTGAGTAAAATATAACATTACAAGTTACATTACAAAAACTTAAAGTGGTAAAATTTAATATATTATTACGATTTTAATAATATTAGGAAACTCTTTAATCATTTGCTCGGCCCGAAGCGCCTCACAACCCGCGGATTCAGCAGACTCGGCCAGCGGCAAACTGCGTTTGCCGCTGGCCTCGCTCCTGATCCGCGGGCACATTATGCAATTGGGAAATAGATACGTCTTCGGAGTAATCTGCGTATGGCCGTACCGGTAACGCCAAGGCTAATTCATCTGACGTATGAGGCTGCGCTAAAAGTGTTTTGGCGCAAAAAGGAGTTGCGCAGATTCTTGCGAAGCTCGTATGTATCCGAGAAGTTCCTTTCGACGTGGGCTGAAGACGAAAGTAAGCGAGAGCTTCTTGATCGCCTCTTTAACCAACTTCAAAATTCGGAAAGAGGGCGGGGTGTAATAAGACACATGGCGCAGAACCTCTCAGAATATCAGACGTTTCCTGATTTGCGTGGATGGGAAGACTCAGATCAGAAGATCCAAGATGCACATAAGGCTGTTGCTGAACTAAAAAAGTATCTGAAAGATAAAAAGGAAGAAGAAAAGGATAAAGCCGAAAAGGAGGAGGTCCGGCGGCGTGCAGAGGAGGCGAAGGCCGAGTTCAAGAGGGCGGAAACTGACAAGGACGCTCTACGTGCTCGGCTAGATGCGCTAAATACCAAAGTAGGTACGCAAGAAGGCGGCTATGAGTTTGAGTCATGGTTTTTCGATCTTCTCGATTTTTGCGAAATCCAGAATAGGCGGCCTTATAAATCCGGGGGACGCCAAATTGATGGCTCCCTCACTGTTGAAGGGACTACGCATCTCGTAGAGTTAAAGTTTACCTCAAATCAGGTCGGTGCTGAGGAGATCGATTCGCTTAGAGCCAAGGTGGAAGATAAAGCCGAAAATACTATGGGGGTGATGTTATCCGTTTCTGGCTACTCCAAGGTGGCGATAGAACAGGCGTCGGGGAGACGGACTACTACCCTTTTATTGGATGCATCGCACCTGTATATGTTCTTGACCGGCGCGATGGAGTTGCATGAAATAATTTGTCGCGTTCGTCGGCACGCCGCCCAGACAGGAGAGGCATTTTTGCCTCCGGGGAGATTCGGCGGCTAGATCAGCATAACAATGAGCTGCAGCGGATAGAGGGAAAGTATGGCAGAAAGCAGCGAGTCAGAAATCAACAAACGGGAAAGCTCTATTCGTTGGCAAGGACGTTCAATCGAGCAGTTTGGGTATACGCTCAATCTGGTACTCGGTCTTTCCGTCGCGGGTATCGGGTACGAAAGTTCCCTTTTTATTAAATCGGAGCTTGAGCGTGCTGGATGGCAGAATTGTCTACTTTCAGCCTCGCTCTTAGCTTTAGTGGTATCTGTCGCTGCGGGACTTTGGTGTACTATTTCGCGCCTGCGTGATTTTCGAGTAACAGCGGAGGTGGCGCGCCAAAGAGAGAATGGCACAACGCCTGATGATCTCCAGCGGCTTAGGGAGAAAGCAGATCAGCTTGGGCAATTTTCCTGGACTTTGCTCTGGTGTCAGTTATGGAGCTTTGCGATAGGAATTTTGTTGTTGGTAGTGGTCATTATGGGTGCGATCGGATCCAAGGTGTGATATCGAATCCCCTCTAACCAGTCGCTCAAGTTCGTTCCCGGCCTCGCGGCCGTCCACCGGACGCCCTTTTCAGGGCGCCGCTTAGCTTTTCGTTAATACTTTACACGGATGCATGGGCGATGTTGTTTGAAGAAAAGGATCGTAAGTACCAAGGGCCAAAGACATACATCGAGAACGATTTTGATTACTTAGATCGATCCGCAAGGAAAGAAGCTGCTCGGGTCCGTGAATTTCTAAATGAATGGCTAGAGTGCTTTCCAGAGGATGAGGCTAGAGAACTTATTTCGAGAATAAGGTCGGGAGACAAAAAAGCATTCGATTCGGCTACATTCGAAATTGTTCTGTATGCGCTTGTTAGAGGCTTAGGTGGTCAACTAGAAGTGCATCCAAAACTAGAAAATGGGTCCGAAAAACGGCCGGATTTTCTAGTGCAAATGCCTAATGGCGAAGAATTTTATCTCGAGGCAGTTCTGGCCTCTGAGTACAGTGAAGCAGAAAGAACTGCGAAAAAAAGGAAGAATGTAGTTTTGGAGTCTATTGAGAAGCTTGATTCGCCAAACTTCTTTATTGGGATAAGCGCCAAAGGAAACCCCGATACGCCTCCTCCCGGCAAAGCATTACGTGGAGAACTGTCTAATTGGCTATCCAGCTTAGACCCTGACGCTGTGGCAATGGATGTTGAGGAAAATGGTCCCGAGCAAATTCCTTCGATGACATGGGAGCACGCAGGGTGGCGTGTTGAGTTTGAGGCAATCCCAATCAAGCCAGAGAAACGTGGAAAGGGGCAGAGAGTTATTGGAGTGCTTTCCGGTGGTGCTCGATGGGTAAATGCATGGGAGACAATCAGAAACGCCGTTCGTTCTAAGGGAGGACGATACGGCGAATTGAAAACTCCCTTTATTGTTGCAATAAACGTTGATGGGCATTCTTTAGATCGTATCGATGAAGTACAGGCTTTGTTTGGTCAGGAGAAATACGTCTATAATCGTACAAACCCCGATGGACATCCTGAAGTGAAACGTACGCCTAATGGTGCGTGGTTCGGCCCAGATGGGGCTCAGTATACGCGAGTTAGCGGGGTTTGGATTTTTGGCGGACTGAATCCATGGAATCAAGTAACAAGGAAGAACACGCTCTATTTCAATCCGTGGGCGCAGTTTTCTGTCCCAGCTTCACTCCAGAGAGTTAACCATGCAATGGCGATGGATAACAAAATGGAATGGATTGAAGGCGAAAGGCTTTCAACTCTTCTCGGGTTGCCAGAGTCGTGGCCGGAATAAGTACTAACAAGGCGCTCGTTCGGATCAAGTATCCGCAGGGTGTTAGGAAAGGGAAAGTTCATGAGTTCATCAATAAGTAGAAGAATCAATTCAGCAATCGAGAGTCTACAAAAGAATGACTATGAATCATCTTTTGTTCACCTTTTTCCCGCTATTGACAAGACTGCTAAAAAGAGAAGGCCGAGAGATGGGGTTGGTAAAAGAATAAAGGAATTTTTAAGGGATGAAGAAGTTCTAATATCTTCAATAGCAACTCACAATGCTTTTAAAAATATTGTTGTTGATGGTATTGATTTTCCTACGGCTATGTATAAATTCGGAAGAACTTCTATCGCACATGAAGGAGAACTGGATGAGCGGTTGAAGATTAACGAAAAAGGAGAATTAAAGATCGGTCAAACATGGGAGCTTCCAACAGGCTATATTGTTGGAATGATTATTTCAGTTGTCGTAGCTCCCGAGAATCAAGGTGAAGATATGGACAATGATCTAGGTATAAATCTATTTGATAAGCAATTCAAAATAAATGATTCTTGGGGTAAAAGAGACATAATTAGGGAGCATATTTCAAGTATGTTCAAAGACCCTAATTTGTTTGACTAAAAATTCCTAACAAGAAGGTCAACTTGACTCCTGGCGGCACAAGTTGCCAAAAATACCATCTACTCTGAAATTTAAAGATATAAAATGAATGATAAAAATGATGATTATATAGTTTATTTTAAAGGTGCAAAGTTATCAAAACGTAATGCAAATAAGGTAGGCTTAACCCTTATCTTTGGATTTATTGGTGCAATTATAGCGGCATATACAACTCAGAATAAAACAATTGGCTATGTAATTGTCTTTCTTTTTATATTAGTTGGATGCTTTTTAAGTAATAAAATATTCAATAAAAAAACTTAACAAGACAGTGTAGTGGTTGTTTGGGTCACCGCTTCGCTCTGCCCAAAACACCACTGACTTTTTTCGTTAGACATCATATAAAGAACTATTTTGAGATCAATAATGACTGACACTCATCTTAACTGGCTCAAATTCGACGCTGACAACGCCGACCCTGCCGCGGAAGAATTGATCAGGAATCTCCAAGCTAAATTGCTCGAAATCGTAGGAGTAGATAAATCGAATACTTTAGCTGTGAGGAAGTTTGCATCTGAACAGGTAGCTCTCTATAAAGAAGGGAAAAATCTAATTTTGAACAAGGCTTGCATGGTCCACATATTCAGGCCGAGCGAATTTGATTCAATCGAGGATAACGACGCTTCACTTTCGAAGTTGCAGCAATTTCTTTTGTATAACCAGTTTAATTGGAATGAAGGGTCAAAAAGAGTTCAACAAGCGCTTAATAGAATGTTCGACAAAGTCGGCAGCGTCCGAATGGAAGGTGGCCGAGAATACGTCGAATTAGACAATCTGATTTCTGTGGAGGGTAAAACTGTAGCCATCGAGATTGAGACCTCTATAAATTTGGATAATGGATACTACACGTTAAGACAGGCAATTCGCAACAAGAAAGCAGATTACGGGATCATGATAGTTCCTTGGACTGCTGAAGGTCCTGGGCGAACAGATGAAGCAAAAGCCCTTGAAAGATTGGATAGAGAGTTTGATAGGGTAAAAGATATGCGTGATGGACCTATATACAGAATTGCAATCGTTCGCGTAATTGATCTGTTTCAACTTCTTCTCAGTTATGGGAATCCAAAGTAGAAACTACCCGAAATTGCCTAACCATATTTTTCACTAGGACGACAATTCAGCTAGCTCATTGCCACCGGTGAAGGCAACTTTATAAGGGGCGGTGACCGAAGTAAGGAATAATAAGATGAAAGGTGAGAAGCTTATCAAGGATCTACCCACAAAGAAGGTCTATCAGAAGAAAAAAAATTAAATGAAAAAAAAGTAATAAAAAATTTAAGTCACCCTATGGGCTATAAAATTTTAGGTAAATTCGATCCTCAGTCATATGTATCCAAATTTGATATATCAATCGCAATTTCACATTTTGCAAATGCGTGGAGGGCAAGTAACCCTTTTCAGAAATTTGAATGCTTCTATAAAGTGATAGAATACATACTTAAAAAAGGTAGATATGAAAAAGCTGAAGATTATGATGAACGGGTCAGTCTATATGCGGTAGGATTTGATAGCAGTTTTACAAAAGATGTGCTTATGAAGCTTAGACAAATAAGAAACCGATCTGTTCATCCTAATCAAGCAACGCATCTAAGCTCTGGGGATTTAGATGCATTTTATGAGGTTTTAAGCGAATTAAAAACAATAGAACGACTTGCAAAATTATTAATAGATAATCCACCAAATTAACAAAAAATGCCGAATAACAGGGTGCTGGGGTCGCTTTCCGCTTCGCTGCAAGCGCCCCTGACCCAGACGTTACGGAGTTTATTTGATGCTATCCTATAATCAGATGTGGGAAGCAGTATCAGACCCACGAGATGTATCTGTTCTACTGGGAAACGGCTTTTCGCGTGCCTGTCGGGATCGACCGTTTCAGTACGAGACACTCTTCGATGCCGCGGACTTTGGGGAACGATCCAGCTCGATTCGCGGAATTTTCGACGCTCTGGAAACATACGACTTTGAGAAAGTTAGTTCGCATCTTCGTGCTGCCACAAGTCTTTTGCCCTTCTATGACTTGAATCAGGGGCGTCTAGAAAAGATAGAGAGTGATATAAGGATAATAAAAGACTCGCTCATAATGGCCATCTCCGAGACCCACCCTAGCCGGCCAAATGAAATTGAGGAGACGGAATATCGGTGCGCACGGCAGTTTTTATCATCTTTCAGCTGCATATATACCGTTAATTACGATCTACTAATGTACTGGGCGAGAAATCAAGACTTGTTGCCCCCAGAGAACTGGGATACTGACGACGGTTTTCGTAAAGGCGCTCTTTGGGTAGGTCCGGACACCGATCAAAATGTGTTCTTCTTACACGGGGCTCTCCATTTGTATGAGACGCTCAAGGGAATTAAGAAACATACTTTCTCAAGACGAGGGGATCCGATTGTAGATACGGTCCAGGACAATTTACGTCGGGACGTTTTTCCACTATTTGTCTCAGAACCATCCTCAGAGTTGAAGCTTCGCCGGATCAACAACAATCCCTATTTGAGCTATTGCCTGAGAAGGTTGCGGCAAACTGCGGGGGATTTGTTGGTATTCGGACATTCACTATCAGACGTTGACCATCACATATTCAGAGCGGTGGATAAAAGCAACATTGGAAATGTTTTCATAACGGCACGTGGTAACGAGTATTCAGATTTTAATCGAGGATTAAAGGCAAACGCGAAGGCGTGGATGGAACGACCGCGTCGCGAAATACATCTCGTTGATGCCGACACGATTCCGACTTGGCGACCGGTATAACAAAACGCTCAAAGTGACTGGATTCCGCTTCACTTCACTCAGCACGTTAGGTGTTCGTTAGGCACCAAAAAGAAGGAGATGAACACTGAAAGTACCTTGGCCCGGCAATAGATGTATTCTTTGCCTCGATGAAACAAGACTCAGTGAAGAGCACCTCATACCAGAGGCGCTAGGAGGGATACTCACCGCCGACTTCCTTTGTATGTCCTGCAACTCTGAATTGGGTCGCAATCTAGAAGCCAAAGCGAAGTCCGACCCCTCTGTTATAATGTCTGCCAAAAGTATGGCTGATAAAATTCCACTCCTTGCCTCCCGCCTGGTTGAAAGTCACCCGCATATTGCATACAGCGACCACGGTTCAACTGTGGGTTACTTCAAGGATGGTGACTTTCGTGTAAAATCAAAGAAACTGGAAGACGGTTCTATCATACAACCAACGGGCATAGGAAGAAAAACCCTGCTGAATCTTTTCAGCAAATCCGGATACCAAGAAGTGACAGCGCAGCAGGCAGTCTCCACGTTCGACGAGGCACCAGATAATAAACGAGTAGAAATTGCCACGGGATTAGAAGCCATAAAGTGGCGTATTGACCGTCTAGAAATAGATTTAAGCCATGCAAAATTGATGGACCCATTAATACCGGCAAAGATTGCTTTTGAATTTCTGGCTTGCCATGTCGGTCTAGCAATTTACGGGGAAGACCCAGAATTGTCGCAAATACGGTCCGTTTTTCGTAACAAACAGATGAATACAGACATCTTTTTTGTTGAGAGGCTTACTTCAAACAAGTATAAGCCTTTTCATGGGATTGTTTTTGAGGGAAACGACCCTTATGCAAAAGTTCAAGTGCGGCTTTTCGGCTGGCTGGCATTCCGAGTTCACTTTCTGCACTTGTCTGTTGGTGGACCACGATACGCTTACACACATCGGCTCGACTCTGGAGAAGAAGCCGTTAGTGAAATCAATGCCTAACACTGCTTTTACAGCGGAGCGCAAAAAAACTCGCGCCCGCTGAAAAGCAGTGTTCGGTGTGTATAACTTATATACCCGGAGGAGAGTTGCCACTTGCTAAAATAAAAAAATCTTGGAGTGCATCTCAGAAGAAGGAAATAATGAAAGCCGCTCATTCCACTATGCAAGAGGCACTCAAGATACCGGAGAATGAACGTAATATCAGATTCCACGAGTATCACCTGAAGGATTCTCAAGTTCCCCCCTGATAAGACCAAAAACTACACCCTAATCGAAATATCCATGTTCACTAGTCGTTCATTGCAAACAAAGAAAGAGTTGTATAGACTTATTGTTGCTAACTTAGGCAAAGTAGGAATACATTAATTAGGGGAATTCGAGGTGGTATTCCCGCATCGGAAGTGGACTTGGATTTTAATATCTGTGTATAAAACCACCAAACAACAGCAACCAGATGGACCGCTGCTACGCCGTGGCCGCTGATGCGGTCGTTCGTGGTCCTAACAAAAGCTAAAGTCGCAATAATGACCAAAAAAGACGATAGCGAATACTACTCCGGATTTCATACTTTCACGTTTACTGAGAAAGCGTGGTATGAACACCTCTGGGAGTACTGCAAGGGCATACCTAGGGAGGCCGGCACGTTTGCAACGGTTGTAGTCTCTATGTGGGCCGTGGCCGAAGTCTTCATGAGGGCTAGTGGACAACGTGTTCCGGTAGACGAATTGGCATTACCCATTTTGGTGCTCGCTTTTGCGGTTCTATTGTACCGCACTTACCGGGCGAAGGCGGATTACGTACCCGAAGCACTTGTCGGTGAGAGTGAAGCCGCCAGATCGATATTTCGGAAGCAGAAGTGCGGCTGGAGTGCTGCGCTCGCGAAGAGATTAATTGAAGACCGGATCCAGGAAGCTGATGGCGTGCTCTATAGAATTGACAAAGGATCGGAGTTCATCGTACCGACGCACATGGATTATTACGACTATGTTGATTGGCTTCGCACGCGACCGGAGTTGATCCTTCGAATGGTGAAATCGGCAGCTCTGCTATGCACGCAAGAAGTGCCAGCAGCCATTGGCGCTACGAGAGGAGAGAATGATCTTCCAGCACTAAAGCGTGAGGTCGTGGCACTTGTGGCCATGTACGAGAGTGCAAAGAACATGGAGGTTGAATGGCACAGGGTGGTACCGCCGGAGGACTGCGAGAATATTCATGAAATGGTATACGGGTGGACTATTCCTATACGGAAAGGGGTGCACAACTTCTTGGAAGTTCTTGATGCCTTATCAAAGGTGAACCGCCGAGCATTGAAAAAGGGAGCTGTTTCCATGCCGTCATTCAATATAGAGTTTGAAGAGCCGGAGAACATTGATGAATTCTGTAGGCGTATAGATGAGATGCCAAAGTAAACAGGTCGCATGGAGAAGCCGAACAATGCTGTCCAGGCGACGCTCGTACCTCGCGCGCCTGATGGCTCTCGTTAGATGTCATTATGAATGAACAATTCAATATAATAGCGATAGTTCTTTTTATCCCTATGTGTATTGCTTTTTTTATCGCCCTTGTGAGTATAACTTATTTAAGGATTCTCTTTTTACGAGACAAGAAAATAAAAAAATGGAATAAATTTTCTTTTTTGATGATCGGGGGAGAAATCGGATACATACATGATCTTTCCGAAGAACGGAAGAACAGGTATATTAAAGGCATGAAGGTTTTAAAATATTCTGCTATCACTTTTTTAAGTTTGATAATTATTTTTATTATTACTGACGTCATATCGGCCCTTTGAAATGGTGGACATCTAACCTTGCTGCTTAAGGGGACGGGAAACAGCCGCCGCCCCTGAGCAGCCCGTTAAAATACACCACCTCGGAAACGAGAGAAGGAATCACATGTTAAAGAGGAAGGACAACAAAGCGCCCAGCCCGAGGCCCGAGCTCTTAGTTCCGTCTGGCGATGGGAAAACAAGCTGTACGCGCGCGAGGATAGGGGGAATGAACTACTACAGCATAATATAAGTAACTAGGACGATCTTACCTGGTTAAGAAGAGAGTTTGAGCGTTAGTACGACTTCAATAAGGAACTCTTGTCGCGTATTTTTATCACCGATGCCTATGCTAATGAGTAAGACCGTACCGCATCCGTGGGGGTAGTGGCGCTAAGCCAAAGGTCGATCGATTAAAGCGGCCGAAGCAAAAGAGGGAATCGAAAAATGGATCAACCGGCTTAAGTCGATTAGTGAGAAATTCGGAATAATCCCGGTCGCAAACTCGGTTTCGTCCGAGGAGATCGGCGATGGCCAGGCAACAACAGAACGAATATTTTTATTGACTATCATCCAGATATTATATATTTTATTCAATATAGTTATAAGTTATTAAAAAAATATTCAAATTTCATATGGTAGTTGATAAAAATGCCATTATCTAATTACCAAATATTATTGATCAATGATATTAAAAAAACTTGTCATCTATTGATTCTGAGATCTCAGACCGCCTAGAGACATATAGCAATAACCATTTGGAGTTCGTTGAAACTATTCGATACATACTCGGAGCTAATGGATTTTATATATGAAAAATTATTGTCAAGTAGAGCACGACTTTCCCCGCATCAATACAAATTTGTAGAAATTCCAAGATATGATATCAAAATCTTACCTGCACCTGCGGAGGTGGGTCACTTAAGATAAGAGTTGATGGGAGAATCCATAAATGGTGTTTTCAAAAGCTCTGCAGAACATTCCGGCTGACTCAAAAAAACGCATTGAAAATACAATTAGGGAGTGGGAAAATACGGGCGAAAGCTTGCAATGCATTCTAGCAGAAAATTTACAATCTGAGTGCCTTTTGTCTAAAAAAAATTTCGATGAATTATTGAGGAAGTTCTCTCAAAACTTGTTAGAGCAAGACGCTACGCAAGCCTTTGAAGAAGCCTGTTACCACTGCAAATTGAAGGGGCCTTCAATGGGCGGGGTATTTCCGACAGTTATCGGTAGAGTGGCCCCCCTTGATCGCTTTTGTGGATGGATTATTGACAAAAATCCTGATTTAGACAAGAGAACTGCCGAGCGTTTGGTTCGCAGTCATGCGGTTAGCGATAGAACTTCAGTTTCAAACAGAATATCAAAAGCCCCTGTTGGTCGATATGTTATCTGGTCAACATTTAAAAATCCTAATCGAAATGAGATACCGTTTAAATCACCCCTGTCTACAAAAGAAGCTGTAAAAACCGCTCTCGGACTTGGGGGGGTGGAAACTACCGAACCTTGGATCTTGCTGGTTTACCTGCCACAATGCGAACAACAAGAACTGCGACTGCCAACAGTTGCTGATGCAGGCAAAAATCCTTACTTTCAACCTGTTCCAAAAACACAGCCACAACCTGAACACGGTTGGACAAAACCATTGTCACCAAATCCGGATGATTTAGCACCCCGACCTGAAATCGTTCATAATCAAAACATTTCATATCAAATTCGACTGCCATTGATTATTTGGGAGTAGGAGGTAATAGAGATGAATGAAGTAGAGACACCTGAACATTTGCGGGAATTGGTAGACGAACTTAAAGAAAAACCTCGCATGGCATTCAAAGAGTGGCTCAGAAAGTGTCTTTTAGGCGAAATTGCACTTCCCAAAGCCATGCCGGACGACGAGCCCTGGGACTTGCTATCGGACCTCGACATATATATCACCGATGCTGCCCGCCGAAATCTGGAAGAAGGGCTCAAGGAACTTTTAACAGATACAATTGAAGAGATAGAGGAATGTGCTAAAAAATTTGATACAAGAACACAAAATATACAAAAAAGCGAAGTATTTGTACCTTTACTTAGGGTCATCGTGGACCTCGATCTGCGTTCTCTGGCCGGACGACTTGGTGAATTTGTAAAGAACGAGCAGGCCTTTTTTCAACTTGATGCTGACACCCGGCAACGGGTTCTTGCTTCCATGGTCGATTTGCGCAGCCCACAAGAGCAGTCTTTCTGGAAAAATGTGTGTATATCCGATCCCGGAATTCACGGTGGCATTGCTTTCGCCGCATTGGCTACTCGCAACCTTATTTCGGCACTCGAACTTCTGCCCAACATTCCGGAAAACAGCTCTGCATTAGATGCGATTGCCGATGTTCATCTGCCGCTTATCTTGGAATCCTTAACAACTGATGAGATAAAGAATGTAAGGCAAACATTGGAAAACGTGCTACCTACATGTGAGCCTGGTGTACAAAACACGTTGCGAATTTTCGCCAAAAACCCAGGTATGCCGGTGACACAGACACCTGGAAAAGAATACGCATCAAATAGTGCAGAACATACTCGAACTCTCGCGAACATTGATGACCTTCTTGATCATAACGGTTTTAATCGAGGTAGGGAAATGTCACCTAATATTGAGCAACCAGAGTATCTCGATGTAGCTTAGACGAGGACTATATGAGCAATTCAGATAATAATCAAGATGATAATTTTTATTCTGATCGATCTTTACATCCCAAACTTTCACCGGTATCGCACGAAGATCATGATGCCTCTTTATTTACTTTCTATTCATTCAAAGGCGGCGTCGGACGTACCATGGCTTTATTGAATACTGCTGCAATTTTGGCTGGCCGTGGGTTCAGGGTCCTCATGATGGATTTAGATTTAGAGGCTCCCGGGCTTTCCTATCTTGAACATGAGAGTAATGGGGACAAAGACATACCAGGGTTCGTCGATCTGCTTTACGATGTAACAACAAAGGGGCAGGAAGCCCCTTTAGCCTGTGAGAACTCCGCTGAAGCGATCAAGCCTTACCTGCATACAATAAGCGTGCCAGACGAAGTTCGTAAGTTCGATGATGGAGTTCTTTATATAATGCCTGCAGGAATGTTGGACAAAAATTATGAGCGACGTCGACTGGAGCTTGATTTACCTCGCCTTTACCGAGAAGGCCGAGGTCAGCCATTGATTCAGTTGCTCAAGCAACGTATCATCGAATCACGGATGTTCGACTATGTTCTGATCGACTCGCGAACAGGGTTTTCTGACGAGTCTGGTATCTGTATTCGGGACCTGGCAGATCGACTGATGGTGGTCATGGGTCTTAACCGACAAAATGTGCAAGGGACATCGCGCTTTCTCCGCCGGATGCAGGCATCTCATATTAAGCCCCAGAGCATTGATATTATCCTCAGTCCTGTACCGATCGGAGAAGACGAACTTTACGACCAACGCAAACAAGCCGCGGATCAAGAACTCTCGGATATTTATTCTGATATTAAGTTGATTGACCTCGAAATTCCTTATCACCCACGCTTGGCGCTCAGCGAAGAACCTTATGTCTTTCGAAGGCGTCAAGGCGGCTTATACGAAGCATATTCCCGGATTGAAGCAAGGACGCGAAAGCGCTGTGGCGATGGAGGCTCTCAGTTGGACAAGAAGACTAACGAGGCGATTCGATCAAGGGAGTACAAAAAGGCACGATCCCTCATTGCACGCCGTGCGCGTATGAGCCCTGAACGTGCTATTATGCTCTTAAGAAGGGCTGTATATGAAATAATCGAGGAACCTGAGGGAGTTTCCCAGTTCTATGATCTCTGGACTGAGTTGGCCCCGAATGACTCTGAACCATATTGGACTTATGCAAGGGCACTTTATAAAAGTAAAATTGATTTTGATTTTGCCGAGAGTTTGTTCAAAAAAGCACTTGATGTTGATCCAGAGGATATTAACTGTATTCACCTTTATGCGATTTTTCTAATGGACATTCGCGAAAATTACACGGAAGCCGAAAAATTTTATTGCCAGGCGTTGAGAGTTAGACCCAACGACCCAATCATTCTCGGAAATTATGCACAAATTTTGTTTCTTATGGAGCGATGGGAGGAAGGTAAAGATTCCTTGAGCCAAGCGATATCTAAGGAGTCACTGCCAAAAGCGCTCCTTGTTGAACTTTGGTTCTATGCCTACGCTCACCAAATTGACCTCGGCGAAGAACCGCCTTTGCAAAAATTGGCAGAACTACTCGAGAAAGGTACTCGTTCCCCCCATTGGCCATTGGAAAAAAATGTGGATAAGGCAATTGATGACGGACATCCAGAGCCCGAATTTTTAAAAAACCTGGCTAGAGTTATAAGCCGGGGGGAATCTATAGAATCACTTAAAAATTTTGATGTCTGGAACCGAGTTATAACCCAAGGTGTTGTTTGAAGATAGGTGGAGATGCAAAAGATGTTTCAAAATTGTCTTTGAATTACCAGTAGCTTGGTGCACAAAAAGTTCTGGAAATTCTTTAACAAAGTCCTCAAGCGGAGTTTTATCAAAGATCGAAACCTATAAAAGACTTTTTGGCATTATTATTGTTGCGAATCTTGGGAGGAGGCAATTTGATTAATTCGGCTTATTCCATTCAAAGAAGTGTATCTCTGACAGCAAAATCTTTAATTTTGTCATTGGATTGCCGCCAATCCCAGTTCTGTGCTAGGAGACGGGATATGTATATCCGACCATGCTTAAAATTATGTGCTATAATCTGACGAATATAGGCCAGATATTTTGGGTGTACTCCTTTGAGCGAAACCTGAAAACAATATCTTGATTGGCCATAAAAACAATATATTATAGCTCATTTACCTATCCCATCATTTTTTTGGAATTTTTTCAAATTTTGATAAGAGCTAAACTAATACCATCCTATTATGTTGTGAGTTATTGAAAAACAAGTCCTATATAGTCCAGTTCTTTAACTTGTTGAAAATATTGTAGACTACAATTTATTCCAAGTTGACAATTTTGCTTTTGTTTTTCTTTTTTCCCATATTATTCAAGGCAGTTGTCGCCTGTTGCAAGCTATCAGGCGCTAGGTGTGCATAACGCTCAGTTTGGCTTATTTGCTGGTGTCCCAGGTATTCCTTGACCGTATATAGTGGAACTCCGGCCATAACCAACCAACTAGCGCAGGTGTGGCGCAGGGTGTGGAACACTATTTTTTGCCTGGCATCTTCTACACCTTTATTCCAGCCCAAACCAGTAATGGCCCTTTCAAAAGCATTGCTTATCTCTTTCCTTTTTCCGCCATTTTGGGCAGGAAACACGAGTTCTGAGTTCTTGGTGAATTCTCGACTTTTAAGCATATCTTTTACACGGTCGGTCATTGGTACATGCCGGACATGATTATTTTTTGTATGTCGCAGTGTTATAAGTTCTCGTTCAAAGTCGATGTCCTTCCAGGTCAAACCGAATATCTCCCCTGCCCTGGGTCCACAATGCAAAGCCAACAAGGCCATGTCGTGCAGATCCAGGCTCCGTTTTTGCAATTCCTCTAGTAATTTCTCGGCCTCATCATAGGTTAAAAATCGTATACGCCGATTGTCTGATTTGGGTTTCTTGATGTTTTGGACTGGATTTTGACCGGAATAAAGCCCAAATACATAGGCTTTGTTGAATACCTGCCTAATTATGGCAAGCACATGTTGAATTGTTTTTGGAGTTTTATTGGCATCGAACATGTTCTTCTTTATTCGTTCAAGATCCCATGCAGATATATTTTTGAAAGGTTTCTCCCCTATTTCCGGCTTAATCCAATGTTCAAAATAACTATTTTCAGTTATGTATGTCCTTTCGGTTTTGTGTAATTTTGCTTGCGGAAAATAGGTATCTTTCCAAAACTGATTGAATGTAATTGCGTTAATTTCTTCCTGCTTTTTTCGTTGCTCCTCTGCCTCTCTCCGGGCTTTTTCCTGCTCCCTGGCTTCGGCAAGGGTTTGTGGCCCCTCTCCTGTACGTTGAGCGCGTTTAAGCCTTGCCAGTTCTTCAGAAGCATTTTCAGCAGACCAGCCATCACTGGCCCAGCCCAATGCCTCTTCGTATCTTTTGCCATCCAAAGTATAGCGAATAATAAAATACTTATCGAATTGAACTCCGTGCTTTCTGGTAGGGTGTTCCCGGTATCGTACACCCGGATATTTTGTACTGTGCTTTTTTGCCATAGGTCCTTTCTCCTGTCCCCACTCTGTCCCCAAAAAATTACTTAAATGGGGTGATTTTTAATGTCATATACTGAAAGCACAATACCCTTTCAGTCCCTGTATGTCAAGACTTTCCTGATTTTTTATTATATAAAATGAAACCCATTTTAACGGGCTCATAACCCGAAGGTCCCTGGTTCAAATCCAGGCCCCGCTACCAAATATTTCAAGGGGTTAGGCAAAAAGTCTAACCCCTTTTTTATTGCCCCCTGAATTAGATCACTTCTTTAGATTTGATAGAATCCAACTTGTTTCCGAAAAAGCGAGCGCTAAAGCAGGAATACCTATCTTTTTAGGAGCCAATATAGTTCATGTATCTGAAAACGAACCAGTGCATGAATGCTGGGCGAATTGTATAGGTCAATCCCGCTTTGAAGCATACTGATTCAAACTTTCAAAATTGTAATCCTTTTAGTAGTTGATATTAGAGGATTATATGTTAAACATAATAAAATCATTTGTTGCTAAAATCGTATTTAGTTTTTATACTTAATTTTAAAGGATTTCGAACATAAATTATGCAACGATATTTCAAGACCTCTTCAAAACTGCTGATCTTTTTTACCGTATTTGTCCTGCCATATTTTATCTTGCTTTTAACTGCCATACCTTCTCCGGCCAAAGATTCACCGGAAAAGGAAACAAAGGATGAAAGCAAACAGTATTTTTATAAAGTGGCAAAGAGATATCCCGCACTAAAGACAATCATTCGACTCGAACTGGATCAACCCATTGACCACGATCTCTTGCTTAATTTGCAAAAATACGGATTAAAACCTGTAAACCGGGATTGGATCTCGCTCATGAATAGAAGTGAGGCTATTTTTTCTCTCCGGGGCAGAAGCCTGTTGCGCTTAAAAAACACTAAGCTGGCAGATGCTGTCACTCCTCTGGAAAAATTTCTGTTGCACGGTTTTTACCGCATTCATTTCAAGATAATGGAAAAAGAACCTGAAGGACCTCTTTTATTGACTGTTAGCAGTCCAAGGGACAATTTTGGCAAGCAACTGCTTCAAATAGAGCAGCGCATCTATCCTTCCCTTCCATATAAGGTAAAAACCGACACTGCAGGTAATCGACGGCTAAAGGTCAAATGTCCAAATCCCAAGTATAAACAAGTAATAAGATGTGATTTTCATTTCACCTACAAGGTAGATGTCAAAAAAATGTTGGAACGTGCCCTATACATGGCAGATGATGACAAAAAGATTTTTTCGGATTTCTTGACAGCTAAACAAAAAGTGGGTGAACTAGCTGAATACACAAAAAACTCTAAGAAAATAGATGCAGAATCCAGCCAGGTACAAACACTTGCAAAAGAATTAGCGGGATCAGTGCGTTCTCCGATCAAGGCTTACAAGCGAGTCCACGAATTTACAGAACAAAAAATTCGCTACGACCATGAGAAAAGAAGCAGTTTTTTCGGGGGCGATAAGATCTATTCCAATATGAAGCAAATGTACCAACCTGTTGAAAAAACATTGCAACAAAAAGTCGGTGCCTGCCCTGACACTTCGATTCTGAAGGCAGCGATTCTAAGGTCTGCAGGTTTTCCTGCCAGGACAGCCGGCAGATGGGGACATTTTTACACAGAAATTTACCTGCCGGGCCAAGGATGGTTGTCCCCTTCGGTCACACCTACTGGAATACCTTTAATAAAAGATCAAAATCACGTACATACGCCTTTTGTTAACTGGTCACCGCACATGAAAATCCAGACTTCAACCTGGTGGGGACAAGTGGAAATAAAAAAAAATAAGGAGGCCTTGCTCAATTGAGTGCACTTCAATTGAAACCATCCACGGATTCAGATTTAAACAGGATCGAGGAACTATTCGCCCAGCACAAATTCAAGGATTACCAGTTGCATCAACTTGATATTCCCAAGTCCACCATGGTGGCTTGGCTTACCAGGAACCTGAGCAAGCAGGAGATTTATACCTGGTATCTAAGAGAATCCGGTAAGCTGCAAGGTATCATATCTGCCAAGCCCCAGTCCTGGATTTCCGAGATGCTGGAAGTAAATGCAGTATCACTGCTGCATTTACTGGCTGAAAACCAGGACTTTCTCCGTTTGAACGAGTTACTTCGTATATTTCTCGATCAATACCACGACTTCGATTTCATGGATTGCAGGGTAGCCAGTGGTGACATTAACGCCATTCATACCCTGGAGGAATCCGGATTTCATTTCATGGGAAACGAGGCATATCTTGTTTTAAATATGAAGCATTACAGTGCTCCACAACTTGAAAATCTGTCTATGTGCCGCAGGTGCCCCGAGCATTTATGGCCACAGGTACTTGAACTCTCAAGGCAGGTGCATATACATAATCGATATATGAACGACCCACACATTAACCGAGAGATGGTCAGAAAAGTTTACAGCGGTTACATTTCCGAATTTGGCGGAATTGAACCTTATCGAACAATCATTTACGAAGAAGACAACCTGGTTACAGGGTTTGTTTTGTACAAATGGAACCATGGGTTGTCCAGGTTCGTAGGTCACAATTACGCAAGCCTGGATTTTATCGGTGTGGATCCAAACGCGCGCTGCAGGGGCATAGGCCACCTTTTGAATACAGCGGCACTGAATGATCTGGCCGCCAATGGAGCTGACCACGTCGTGGTCCGCACCTTGGGAAACAATTTCCCCGCCATTCGAATCTTGTCAAAATCCGGTTTCGAGATTTCATCCCTGGACTGCCATTTTCATTATTGGAATACTAGTTGATTAAACTAACGGCATTTTAAAATTCCCTGCAAAACATTCTTTTTAGTCAAGGCATTATGAGATTGGCCTTGAAAAAGACGGTCAGGGAATTGCCTCATTTATTACTTCTGGACTCAGGGAAGCCGGATATCCGGAAACAGGTCCAATACATATTCGAGCTTGGCTTTCCGACGCTGAAATGGTTATTGCTGTTGTCGACAATGGCACTGGATTTTGCCCTAGCCTTTTTTATTGCTTGCTTAAAATGTACTTACAAATAAATTTCCCTAAAAAGGTTATCTTTGTAAAATGGTGCCCGGGGCCGGACTCGAATCGGCACGAAACAGTGTCCCAAGGGATTTTAAGTCCCTTTAAAGTATTCGGCAATAAAGAACTTTAAAAATTAACCTCTTAAAATTCTAAAACATTGCATATATTTTTCAAGGTTGCAAAACCAAAAATTATGGTTTACATTCGAATCATGAGATAATATAAAAACTTTCTCTAAAAAAACAAGCAGGAAGGCATAGTTATGTTTGCCGCAAAAAAAAGTAAGCATATTCAATTAGTTGATCAGCTAATAGAGCTTGCTAAAGAAAAGCAAATCAATGAAATACAATTAGCTCTAAAAGAACAAGAAGCAAGAGAATTGCAAAAAAATGACTTGGCGTGGTCTTCTTGTATTTTAGGCATAATTGAATGCTTACGAAATAATGAAAAAAATTCGCGGAGATATCATTTAACCGCCATCAATCATTCAAATAATGATCCAGAAATCATTTACAATTTCGCCGTGTCATTAGAAGGCTTTGGGTATTTAAATGAGGCCTTAAATTATGCCTTAATGGCTTATGACATTGAAAAAGACCCATTATACATAGAATTTGCTATTGATCGTGCTTATGAACTAGGGTTAAGTGAAACTGTGAAAAGATTAATTGCTGATTGGAAAAAATTGACCGGTAAAATTCACTCTTTAGAAGATACTGAGCTAGAGAAAAACGCAGGCGTGGTTAGAGAAAAAGTAGAACAAATGCTGAATCGTGATCTTACAGACCACAAAGAGTTATGGACAAAACTTGCAGATACTTAACCAAAGCTGAAATAATTAAGATAAATAAAGAAATGATCACAAAATTTGGTGGTCAACATTACTTAAGAAACCCTGAATCCCTTACTCATATGTTAGAAGAGGTTCAGGGTTTTCTTTTTGGCGAAGAATTATATCCAGGCCTATTCAATAAGGCAAGTTTTTTGTTGGAACGTATTATTTGTGGGCATTTCTTTTTTGACGGCAACAAAAGAACAGGGGTTGAAGCCTGCAAAATATTTTTAGAATTAAATGGTTATAGGTTGATTCTTAATTACTCAGATATAATTGATAAATCAAAACAGATATCAACTAACAATATTGACAGAAAAAGCTTGATTGATTGGCTTAAAGAAAATTCTAAAAAAATTTGACCAATCACATAAAAAACCTTCCGCTCCTAGCCGTGATTTTTGACAATCCAAAAAGTGACCCCAAGAGTGACCCCAAAAAGGACCAAAACAAAAAAGGGCTTTCCGGAAAAATTTTTTCATCTCCGAAAAGCCCCTTCAAATCTGGTGCCCGGGGCCGGACTCGAACCGGCACGGGACAGTGTCCCAAGGGATTTTAAGTCCCTTGCGTCTACCAACATTCCGCCACCCGGGCTAAAATCTATATCAATCTTTGCCACTGAAGTACGAACCAAAAGAAATTTATAATTTACAACTCGGCTACTAGTCAATCATTTTTAAAACAAATTAAAAAAATCGAGCTTTAAGCTATTGTGTTTAAAACTTACTTAATTCCAACCGCCTCATTTTTCTCGATCATATCCACAATACTTCAACTTGAGGAAAAGACTATTTCCAAGGTTTACGCAATCCATTTTTTTTATTACAAGGAATAGCAACTTGGTATTGAAGACAATAAATCCGGGTCTGTCAAATTAGCTAGTTCCTGTCCGGAACCAGCTTACTTGCCTACAAAAACCAAGCAATGCAATTTTACGAACACGGATATAAAAATTCCAAGACAAATAAATTATGTTTGAACAAATACAAGAAAACCTGAATCCCAATCAACTTGATGCGGTAACCTCTTGCCAGGGTCCGGTCCTGGTTATAGCAGGAGCAGGCAGCGGAAAGACCAGAACCATTGTGTACAGATTGGCATATTTGATTGACAAGGGAGTTGACCCTTCCTCTATACTGCTTCTTACCTTCACCCGGAAGGCGTCCCAGGAAATGCTGCTTCGGGCCGGCAGACTGCTTGGACAGGGACTGCACGGAGTCAGCGGGGGTACATTCCACGCCTTTGCCTACAACATCCTGCGCAAGTACGGATCCGCTCTCGGATTCCAAAGTCAAATCACAATACTGGACAGAAGCGATGCAGAAGAAGTGATAAAGCAGATCAAGGAAGCCAATGAAATAGGTAAAAAAGATCGAAGTTTTCCAAAAAAGAACACTGTGCTTTCTTTTATCAGCAAAATGAGAAACAAGGAACTGAACCTGGAATCCCTCCTGGAAAAGGAAGCGGCACATCTTTTGCCTTATGCGGAAGATTTGCTTACCCTGGATGATTTATACCAAAAATTCAAGTTTGAACACAATCTGCTGGATTACGACGACCTCTTGTTCTACCTGGAAAAGCTCCTTCTGGAGAGGGAGGATATAAAACAACATCTAAGCCGGAAACAAAGCCATATAATGGTGGACGAATACCAGGACACCAACCTGGTGCAGGGCAGGATTGTCCGCCATCTCGCAGGTGAAGACAACAATATCATGGTAGTGGGGGACGATGCCCAATCCATATATTCCTTTCGGGGTGCCACTGTAAACAACATACTGAATTTCAACAAGGACTTCCCTGATTGCAAGATAATAAAACTGGAACAGAACTATCGGTCCAACCAGCCCATCCTGGATCTGAGCAACCAAATACTCTCAGGTGCAAAAGCCAAATACAACAAGAAACTGTTCACCACGATAAAACAAGGGACAAAACCGGAAATACTGCGGCCTTTAAGCGACCAGACCCAGTCCAATCTAATTGTGGACAAGATCATGGAACTATCCAGAAACTATCAGTTGTCAGACATAGCCGTACTCTTCCGTTCCGGGTTCCAGTCCTATTCCTTGGAAGTGGCTTTGAACAGGGCCGGGATTCAATTTACTAAATACGGGGGACAGAGATTCACCGAAGCCGCACATATAAAGGATGTACTGGCACATCTTAGGCTGATCCAGAACCCAACGGATCTTCCGGCCTGGCAAAGGGCCATCTCCTTGCTGCCCGGAATTGGTCCCAAGCTTTGCCAACGCCTGTACAATTCCATGTTCCAGGAAGACAAACAGTATCTGAACAAAACATGCAAGAATAAACCGGAATTAAACAGGATTCTGGAACTCCTGGACTATCTGAGGCAAAATGTAAGTTCCCCGTTCTACATTCTGAATTGGATCATTGAATACTATACTCCCATACTAAAAGAGAAGTATCCGGACGATTATCCCAAACGGCAAACCGAACTGGAACAACTCTCCCAAATAGCGGGCCCCTACAGTGACCTGGATGTATTTTTGTCAGACATGAGCCTGGAAAACCCGGAGCAAATCGGAAACGATCCGGACAAAGAAAACAGCCTGACCCTGTCCACGGTACACTCTGCCAAAGGCCTGGAGTGGCCGGCGGTATTCATTATCGATCTGGTTGAGGAGAGGTTCCCTTCCAGGCACGCCATGCTGGATGCGGATAACATGGAGGAGGAAAGAAGGCTTTTTTATGTTGCCTGCACCAGGGCACAGGAATATCTGGGGCTTAGCGCCCCCGAGTCACTGTACAAGAAATACCAGAACAGGTGCGAGCCAGTGATCAGCAGTCCTTTTATCCAGGAGATAAGTCCAGGATACTATCAGGAATTAAAAGAGAACTATTCAGGAAGGGTGGAAAAGAAACAGGCCGCTCCGCTGAATGAAACTCATACTCAACCCGAAGCAAAAGGGGAAGATTATTCCAGGGAAAAAATGGAGTACGGTTTTTGCAGGCACAAGATCTTCGGGAGGGGAAAGATAGTCAGTTTCATCCCGCCAAACAAATTCCAGGTAAACTTTCCCGGATTCGGACTCAAGGTGATCTTGGGGGATTATCTCCAAATGGAAGCGGAATAAGTCAAATAGTACACAAATCCTTGACGTGCAGATCTATGCTGATCAGGCCGTTATAATGGTTCAATCTGGGTGTAAAGGCCAATTGCACATTGCGACCTTTCAGTTCCTGCCCCCATATATGGGCTTGGTGCCAGAGCTTCCCCAACATGGTTACCCCTGCCTCGGTATCCCTTAACTCCAGGGAAAGATGATTTTGCCCGAATTTGCGTTGATTTCTCACGTAAAGGGACTTGGAACAGAACAAGGGCTGGGGATTGCCGGGTCCGAAGGGTTGCAGCATATCAATCTCCTGCACCAGGTTCAAGTCTATCATCTTCAGCCCCAGCTTGGCTTCCAGATTTAACCTGGGTGCCGGGATCTCGGTTCCCAACTGATCTATTAATGCTTGATTAAATGAACTCCTGAATGCATCCAAATCCTGCTCGTTCAGACTTACTCCCGCGGCCTGCACATGGCCGCCGAACTCCTCCAGATGACCTCCACAATCGTATAGGGCCTGATAAAGATCGCATTCCGGGACACTACGCCCGGAGCCTTTCAACACCTCTCCCTCCTTGGAGAGCAGGATAGTGGGCCGGTAATATTTTTCCGCTACACGAGAAGCCACAATTCCGGTGACACCTTGATGCCACTCCGGTTTGTACAAAACTATCCCCTGCTTTTGTTCCTGTTCCCTGGCCAGTTCCAGGGCCTCCTCAAGTATTTGATCTTCCAGTTTACGCCTGTCTTGATTGTATTTTTCCAGCTTTGCAGCCAGTGGCCTGGCTGTACTCAAATCCTCGGCCAATAGCAATTCCAGAGCAGTCTCCGGGTCTCCCAATCTACCAGCGGCATTCAACCTGGGAGCCAAACTGAAACCCACCGCCCCGCTGTCCACGTTGGAAGTGGGTGGCAAATCGCTTAT
>CAJXKR010000009.1 GCA_913055815.1 uncultured Desulfohalobiaceae bacterium
AACCTCTTCGAGAAATTGGATGATCACGACGACGTGCAGAAAGTGTACGTAAATTTCGAGATCCCGGACGAAATTTATCAAGAACTTAGCAAGCAATAACAAGGACCAGGTATAGTGAGTTCGAACGAAGACGGGCCGGTTTTGGGGTTGGATCCGGGTTCCAGATGTACGGGGTACGGACTTATCCGGGAGCAGTCCGGAAAGTTGGAATTGCTGGAGACAGGAACCATCAGGCCGGATGCCAAAGAGGACCTTTGTGGCAAACTGGGATATATATTCCGGGAACTAAATGAGATAATAAAGCATTTTGAGCCTAAAGAGGCCGCAGTGGAGGATGTCTTTGTATCCTATAATTCCTCCTCTGCATTGAAATTGGGTCAAGCCAGGGGAGCGGTTCTGGTTGCCTGTTCCCATCAGGGTATGGAAGTTTCCGCCTACGAGCCCACCTTTATAAAGAAGACCCTGGTAGGTGCAGGCAGGGCTGAAAAATCCCAGGTTGCCTTTATGGTGGGCAGGTTTCTGGGAATGAAACCCACTTGGTCCAAGGACAGCAGCGATGCACTGGCGGCTGCTATTTGCCACTTGAACATGCGCAAAAGTGTGCTTTGGCGCAAAAAATAGTATATATAATGTTTCGAGATGTGATATGATTAATTATATCAAGGGCACATTGTTGGAGATCGAGTCCGAAACCTGCACGGTTTTTACTCCCTCGGGTGTGGGGTATTTGCTTTATATCCCCTCGGTGGTGCAGGAAAGGCTCCCCAATTTAGGGGAAGACATCGAATTTTACGTGCGTACGGTGCTAAAAGAGGACTCCATAGATTTATACGGGTTTACAAATAAAGAAGATCGAGGTATGTTTAATACATTGGTTTCAGTTTCCAAGTTGGGACCCAAAACCGCACTGGCCATGTTATCCACTTTCGATTCCGGGAGTCTCAGGGATATAGTGTTAAGAGAGGACTATAATACATTGACCCGGGTTTCGGGCATAGGTCCAAAATCCGCAAAAAGGCTGGTCTGGGAACTCAAGGACAAGCTGGGTGATCAGAAGAGCACGGCTTTGGGAACTGAGGTGGGACACAGTTCCCGTACTTCGGGCACGGTATATTCTGATGCACTGAGCGCACTGCTTAATCTGGGTTATGCAGAAGGGGAAGTAAAACCGGTGTTGAGCGGTCTCTTGCAGGAATTTCCGGATTTGATGGTGGAAGAGGCGATTAAGGGTGTATTGAAAGAGATGAACAGGGAAAAATAAATGATCTTATCTCCGGTTTCAGGTTTTAGGATTTCAATTTTACATAGTGGATGAACTGCAAGGGTTTTAGCAGAAACTCGAGCTTCGTGAATAATAACCGATGGACAATATGACTACACAACCCAATCCGGAAAAGTACGAAGAGTATATACGCCCGCTGCGTTTAGAGGACTTTATTGGGCAGGATTATATTCGATCCAACTTGAAGGTCTTTCTACAGTCAGCCCTGGAAAGGGGCCAGCCCATAGATCACACCCTGCTATACGGAAATCCCGGTTTGGGAAAAACAACACTAGCCCAGATTATTGCCAACGAGTTGGGTGTAAATATGGTTGGCACCTCCGGTCCGGTGTTGGAGAGAAGCGGGGATCTGGCAGCTATTCTTACTAATCTGCAAAAACACGATGTGCTTTTTGTGGACGAGATACATAGAATGCCCCCTGCTGTGGAGGAAGTGTTGTATCCAGCCCTGGAGGACTTCAAGATAGATCTGGTGATAGGTCAGGGTCCTGCGGCCAGGACCGTGAAAATGGATCTGGAGCCATTTACCCTGGTGGGGGCGTCCACCAGGATCGGATTGTTGACTTCTCCCTTAAGGGACCGTTTTGGTGTAATCTTCAGGATGGATTTTTATTCCCCGGAGAATTTGGCTGAAATAATCAAGCGTTCCGCAAGGATAATGGATATTGGAGTAACTTCAGAAGGAGCGGTGGAAATAGGGCGTCGTTCCAGGGGCACCCCCAGGATCGCCAATCGATTGCTTCGCCGGGTCCGCGACTTCGCCATGGTGGACGGGAAGGACCGAATAGACGAGGATCTGTCCAAGACCGCCCTGGACAGGCTGGATGTGGATCCCTGGGGACTGGATGAAATGGATCGCAAGATCCTTATGTCCTTGATAGACAATTTCGGGGGTGGTCCGGTGGGAGTTAAGACCATTGCTACTTCCTGCGCCGAAGAGGTAAGGACGGTTGAAGAGATATACGAGCCATACTTGATCCAGTGCGGGTTGTTGAAGCGCACTCCCAGGGGAAGGATTGCCACGGGCCGGGCATACAGGCATTTAAACATATTGGAATAATGAATATTTTGGTCGTGATTCGAATCCAGATAAATATTTTACCGTGAAAATCCATTCAATCCAGCTAGTTCCTGACCGAAAGCAAAAACACGGGCTATGCCTGTTTAACAAGGTGTTTGTTATGCGAATTATCCCCCCTTCCCACGAAATCCTTTATCTTCCTCCGACCGAGGAAGTCCTGCGAGTAATCGAGCTTGCAGGCAGGACCTGTTATAAGTCCGAGGACAAGATAACTCAGGATTCCGCGGAAAATTTCATCAAAAAGATAGTCAAGTCCGGACACGAAAGCGTGATCGAGCACGGGCACTGCAGTGTACGCTTTGTTTGTGACCGTGGTGTCAGCCACGAACTGGTACGTCACCGTCTGGCGGCTTATTCCCAGGAAAGTACTCGTTATGCCAATTATTCCAGGGACAAATTCGGCAGTGAAATCACTGTGATCAAGCCCTCCTTTTGGGAGGAAGACTCGGATGAATACAAGACCTGGGAAAACGCCATGAAGAGTGCAGAATCCGCATATATGGAACTCCTTCAAAAGGGTGCCAAACCTCAGGAGGCCAGAAGTGTACTGCCCAACAGCCTGAAGACCGAGATAGTAATGAGCTGCAATTTCAGGGAATGGAGGCACGTCTTTTCCCTGCGCTGTTCCCGCGCATCCCATCCCCAAATCAGAGAGATAATGCTTGCTCTGCTCCGCGATATGCACTCCAGGGTGCCGGCAATTTTCGACGATCTTTATGAGCAATATAAAGATGAAGCAATCTAGTGCTTTGTCACACATAATTTGTCGCTTTTACACTAATGTCATTCCGGCGAAGGCCGGAATCTAGAAAAACAGAAAAAAGACTGGATCCCGGATCAAAGCCTGCCCCGTACTCCGATACGGGGTCCGGGATGACAGAATTACAATTAACGTGCTTATTCTGACCGACATTTAAAGTATGACAAGACACTAGTTCTCTGGTGTCAATATAGGTAAATTCTTTTCAATCTTTTTCATGGCAGGATAATTTTTTTCCGGGAAAAGATATCTATCAATCAAAGAGTTGAGCAATGTGGATCCTTATAGCTGAAGATGACGATATATCCCGCCATTCCCTCAGCAGTATGCTCAAAAAACAGGGCTACGAAGTTGTAGAGGCTCAAGATGGCGAGCAAGCATGGGAATTGCTACAAGAGCTAACCGCTCCGGTTTTGCTTGTTTTGGATATTATGATGCCGAAAATGAACGGGTTGGAGCTTTGTCAAAAACTTCAAGGTGTAAAAGCACTGGAGAAGACTTATATTATTCTTCTTACAGCCAGGGTCAGCAAGGAGGATGTAGTCCAGGGGCTCGATTCCGGAGCAAATGATTACATCACCAAACCTTACGATTACGAGGAACTAAGGGCAAGGATCAATGTGGGGCAGAGGATGTTGGAAATGCAATCCGATCTCTTACAAGAGGTTAGTGATCGTGAACAAGCCGAGGATGCACTGCGGGAAAGCGAGGAAAAACTGGTCCAAATCTTGTACGGCAGTCCAATAGCTACATTTGTGATAGACAGGGAGCACAAAATATCGCATTGGAATAGCGCCTGTGAAAGATTAACAGGTTTTAGTTCTGAAAATATGCGCGGGACCAGTGAACATTGGAAACCGTTTTACACTGATAAGAGGCCCTTGCTAGCAGATATTGTGATAGACAGTCAACTTGACGGCACGATGTGCCAATATTCTGATATAGGATATAAATCATTTCTTAAACAAGGAGCATTTGAAGCTGAAGAATTTTTTCCTTGTTTGGGGGAAAATGGAAAGTGGCTTTTTTGCACTGCTTCGCCACTGTTTGATCATAACGACAATTTGACAGGAGCTATTCAGACAATAGATGATATTACCGAACGTAAGTTCGCGGAAGAGACCCTGAGGAAGAGAGAGGAGCAATTAAGCGATATAGCTGCCAACATACCAGGAGTGGTTTACCAGTTTTACGTTACCAAATCCGGTGAAATGGGATTTCTCTATGTCAGTCAGCGTGTCGAGCAAATCTTGGGTATGACTTTGGATACAGAAGGATGGTTTGAAAAATTCCTGTCCCATGTTCACGAGGAGGATCGCGGCAGGTTATGGGACTCGATCCATACCGCGGTTTCCGAAAGAAAAAACTGGGATTTCGAGGGGCGCTTTGTGAAGGATAGTGGCGAGATCTTGTGGTTCAAGGGACTTTCGACTCCCAGGCAGCACAAGGACCATTTGGTCTTTCACGGTATATTATTGGATATCAGCGAACAAAAGCGTGCTGAAATATCCCTTCGGGAGAATGAGCGCAAGTTGCAGACACTTATGAGCAATCTTCCCGGAATGGTATACAGGTGTTTCAATCAATCCAGATGGCCCATGAGATTTGTCAGTGAGGGTTGTAAAGAATTAACAGGGTATTCGGTAGAAGAGATGATCTACAGGGATGACCCGGAGTATGGAGACCTGATTTATCCGGATGATGCAGGCCAGGTTTGGGAACGAGTCCAGGAGGAAATAAGTGATAAGAATGGATATCAGCTCGAATATCGGATAACAACAAAGAAAGGTCAGGAAAAATGGGTATGGGAACAGGGGCAATTGATAGGCGTGGATGTCGATGGTTATGAGATACTGGAGGGCTTTATAACCGATGTGACAGAGCGCAAGAAGGCAGAAGAGAAGTTGCGCGAGAGTGAAGAGAAATACAGAACGGTTTTTGAAAATACTGGAGCTGCTACCTATATTGTTGAACCGGATACTACCATTTCCATGGTAAATAAGAAGTTCGAACAGATTTCAGGTTGTTCCAGGGAGGAAGTAGAAGGCAAAATGAGTTGGTCCGAATTTGCAATAAAGGAGGATTTGGACTGGCTAAAAAAATATCACTATGAAAGAAGGCAAAATGGGAATGAACAAGTGCCTGATCAGTTTGAGTTCAGATTTGTAGATAAATATGGAGAAATTCGCCATGGGCATATGACAATCGGTGTCATTCCTAACACTAAAAAAAGTGTGGCATCCATGGTGGATATTACTGAACACAAGCAGGTGGAGGAGGAAAGAAAGAAACTGCAGGATCAGTTGCTCCAGTCTCAAAAGATGGAGTCAGTGGGACGTTTGGCTGGTGGGGTTGCCCATGATTTGAATAATATGCTGGTGCCGATTCTTGGTTATACTGATATGCTGCTTCAGGATGCTGGAATCCATGAGAGTCACAAGAAATGGATTGAATTTATCAATCATGCCGGCTTGCGAAGCAGGGACCTGGTGGAGCAGCTTTTGGCCTTTAGCAGAAAACAGACCTTGAAGATGGAGTCCCTGGATCTTAATCAGATCATCTTGAACTTTCAGAAACTATTAAATAAAACCATTCGCGAGTATATTACAATAGAATTCCATCTAGCCAACGACTTGCCTTATGTTTATGCGGACCGAAGCCAACTGGAGCAGATCATCCTCAATTTGGCAGTAAATGCACAGGAGGCCATGTCAAGTGGGGGTGTTCTGACAATTGAAACCAAAGTTGTGTATTTGGATGAGAAATATGCAGATCAGCATATGGAGATGTCTCCGGGGCAGTATATCTTGTTGGAGGTCAGTGATACCGGTGCGGGTATGGATAAAGAAACACAAGAGCGCATCTTTGAGCCATTTTTTTCCACCAAGGGCCTGGAAGAAGGAAGTGGCCTGGGATTGGCCACGGTTTACGGGATAGTGAAACAGCACCAGGGAAACATTTGGGTTTACAGTGAACCCGAGCAGGGAACTACTTTCAAGATCTATTTGCCGGTGTCTGAATCAGCCCGGGAAGAGGACCCGATGATTATGCAGGATCAAAGAAGAGAGGCCCGTGGGCAGGAAACAGTGTTTGTTGTAGAAGATAATGAGATGGTACGGGAAATGACAGTGGAGGTCCTGCAGGACCATGGCTACAATGTTTTATACGCAGATAATGGAGGACATTGTCTGGAATTGCTCCAATCACACTCCGGCCAGTTGGATCTCGTGCTCACCGATATTATTATGCCGGATATGAACGGAAAGGACTTGTTTGAGCAAGTGACCCAGAGATTTCCCCAGGCCAGGGTACTATATATGTCCGGCTATCCGGAAAACGTTATAAGCAATCACGGCATCCTGGAGCAGGGAGTGAATTTTATTCAAAAGCCGTTTTCGGTTCAGGATCTTTGCCTAAAAGTAAGGGAAATCCTTGACTATAAATAGGCTGATTCAATATTTGGCCCAGGAAGTTACTCATGGTCTTTTCTGGTTCGTTATCTGAAAAGATGTATTTTATTCGTTTAATTCTTTCAAGATGTTCCCATAAAAAACTCTCATCCCCTAGCGGGTGCAACGAAGCATGGGCAAGCTCGACTACGAAGTAGCGATAATGATCCTGTAATTGTTGAATAATGGGCTTCCAACTTTTATACTTACGTAATCACGTAATTACATCTTTTTTTCTTTCCAACTGGAAGATAGATTTAATTGAATTAGTGCCTGACCGAAAACTGTGATTGAACGTAAACTTGCCCATATACAAGGAGCAAAAAATTTTGAAACCGCAGTGATTAATACATGAGGATTTCAAAATTTTGCAGCGACGAAGTAGATGGGTAAGTTTTCGTTCAAGCACGAATTAGTTGTGATATTTTTGACAGAAGAGGTGATGCTAAACAATGAAAAATTTGATGAAACCTAATAACGAAGCAGAAGCGTATGCAATTAAGTCTGTTTTAATGGAATATGGTATATATGCGGAAATAAGATCATTTCATGATACTGCATATGATGGCCTTTTTCAAACACAATACGGCTGGGGCGTGATTAGGGTTTACGAAGAGGACTTGCAGGAAGCAGAAAGGATTGTTGAGGAGTGGCAAAAGGCTGCTCCCAAAGATCTCCCGTGGAACAGTGATTCAACTGATGAAGGATAGTGCTCCCATGTTTTGAATCTTGAAATAAAGGAGAATGAATTATGAAAAAGTTTTTTTTCGGTGTTTTTTTAGTGTTTGCAGTTTTGTCCTTTTTGTTCATGTCCGCTTCTGGAGCCCTTGCTGAAAGCAGTCCTTTTCAGCTGAGTCTGACGCCCCAGATTGCCATCCAGGATCGCGATATCATGATTGAAGGCCTCTCTCTGGGAATCTGGAGCGAGAACCCGCAGAAAGCTTTGTCTCTGGGTGTTGTCAGTGGTAGTACCGGTAAAAGTGTCGGTTTCAGTTGGAGTTTTTTGTTGAACTATGCTGACAGTTACAAGGGAGTTCATTGGTCGTCTGTAAACTATACAAAGGATTATTTTTTCGGTTGGCAGTGGGGTTTTCTGAATTATGCCCGCAAGATAAAGGGTTTGCAGTTGGGAATGGTTAATTTCGCGGAAACAGCAGATACCGCTCTCCAGCTTGGATTAGTGAATGTGATTAATGAAAACAAATGGTTCAAGGAATTCCCGGATGAACTCGCCAGGGGGATGGTCTTAGTAAACTGGCGTTTTTAGCCCAGCTATTTCCAGATACGTCGAGATGTAGGTTCAAAGTCCTTCCACTTACTCCTGATATGGATGCAGTCCGCGTTCCAAGGATTTGAGCAACCAGCCGACCTGAGACATTTGCAGTTTTTTACGGTTCTATTGATTTGATTTTTAGAATGCGTTAAGAATAATACATTAAGTAGTTTTCATCCGGAAACTGCCAGATTGAAGTCTGAATACGTCAATCTTCAAAATTATTCGTCGACGTATTAAGATACGCGTCCTTATAATTTTTTGATTTCCTTTAAGGGGATCTGGTACAGACTGATTCTAAAAGATTCAAAACAGTATTGAGGAGAAAACATGGAAAGTAAGAAAGTTAGCGAAACCAGCGTTACCATGTCACAGATCATGCAACCGGAAGATGCCAATGTGGCTGGTAATGTGCATGGCGGGACTATAATGAAATTGATAGACAGTGCTGCCGGTGTAGTGGCTGTTCGACATTGCCGCAGCAATGCTGTCACTGCTTCCGTAGACCGTGTCGATTTTCACAATCCTGCCTACATAGGGGATTTATTGATAATCAAAGCTAGCATGAATATGGTTGGCACAACATCTATGGAAATAGGGGTGCGAGTGGAGGCCGAGCGTCTGCTCAAAGGGGACAGATTTCATATTGCCTCAGCTTATTTGACATATGTATCCCTGGACGAAAACATGAAACCTAAATCCGTAGAGCAACTCATTCTGGAAACAGAATCAGAGAAGAGAAGAAATCAGGAAGCGCTAGTACGTCGGAAAATGCGTTTGGATGAAAAGAAACGGGAGAAAGAGTATCAAGATAACTCTAAAGATTAAAAAGTAGTTTTTAAATTACAAAACTGCTGCCCGATACAGTCAATTTTCGGGTAAGGGAGATTTTAATCATGGATTGGTATCTGGAAGTATTGAGAAAATATGCGGTGTTTGCCGGACGAGCACAACGAAAAGAATACTGGATGTTCGTATTGTTCAATTTTATTATCGTAATTGTCTTATGGTCTTTGGAAGCAATAGCAGGAGGCCCAGGCATACTTCCAAACCTGTATAATTTAGCGGTATTAGTGCCTTCCCTCGCAGTTGCTGTTAGGCGTCTTCACGATATTGATCGTACCGGTTGGTGGTTACTAATTATGTTAATTCCGATTGTTGGGGCTATTGTCCTGCTAATTTTTCTGGTCCAAGACAGCCAGGAAGGCGAAAACGAATATGGTCCGAATCCAAAAGTAGCAATCGCTTGATTGGAATAAAGTGTTTACTGTCAAGAAAGCTGACCACTATTGCCCAAATCCTGTGTCCTAGTCGCTGGATCAAGAAGAGGTCGCCGGTTTCAACCACACAGCGTCCAAATAGGAAGGCGGCTATGCCTGTTTTCAGGCTTTGGCATGAAAGTTTTTGTGTTTCAGGGGTGTTATTAATTAATAGTATGTTTTAGCTGAATTTTTTATCAAACAAGATGCGAAGTATAAAATTTATTCTGCTAATAATATTAATATTTTTGGCCGGAGCGCTTGGATATTATCTTAACGAACCGGTTCCAGAACAAATCGGAACAAATCAAACCGGTAGCATTGGAAATCAGCCGGACAAGTTCAAGGGTGGTGATCCCAAACAAGATGCTCGTTCCTCAAAAAAAGGTAGTGATGGTAACTTGACCCTGGAAACATTAAATCTAGGAAATAGTAGCTTCAATAAGAAGAATTCACCTCTGGGCAAGTCCGGGAGGGAGAGAAATAACCCGACAGTCAAACAAAGATTAGAGGAATGTAACACCCTGGAAAATACTCTGAAAAAAATAAGTTGTTATAAAAAAATCTTGGCGAAAAATCCGGAGCATGCCCCAGCCAATTACCTCTTGGCTGCTGCTTGTATGAAAAACGCCAATTTTGCAAAGGCAGACAAGCATTTTGCCCTATTTTGGAAATATGCGACTGAAAAACAAAGAAAAGAATACAACATACATGAGTATACAGATTTAAAAAGCATTAATCAGACCCTGGACCGGCTTGAATCGAATACAGGGAAAGCGGATAAAAAAGACTTCCGGATTCCATATAAGAACATAAACAAGCATATCGTTGTCGAGGTTTTATTGAATCGTACCCAAAAAGCAAACATGATATTCGATACCGGGGCTTCCATAACAGTAATTTCCCCTTCAATTGCCGGGAAGCTGGAACTTCCAAACAGGGGGACCATTACTTTGCAAACCATAGCTGAGAAAGAACTGCAAGCAGGATTGTATTCCCTGGATTCGCTAGTTCTCGGACCCTTTGCCAAGAAAGGTCTCCCTGTTGCAACTGCTGAAATCGGCCCAATCCAAACCACTACCATCGATGGTATCCTGGGAATGGATTTTTTGAAAAGTTCTTCCTTTAGAATAGATCAAGCCGAGAGGGAGATAATTTTTAAAACCCATCAATAGGTAATTACAGTAAAAGATCGGAATGGGATGGAACAGGTTTTTGTTCCCGGAGTGAAAGATGCCAAGATAAGCCCTTGCCGGATGATGGAGCCTTGTTTTAAAACCGGGGGTGAAGCTGCAAAACCTGCATGCCGAATTATTTCCTGGAACAAAGGCCGCCGTCCATTCTGAGTGTGCTTGCATTGAAACCGCTTCCGGCCTCGGATAGCAGAAAGCATACTGTATCGGCAACCTGGGTGGGGGTGAGTATTTCCGGATCCGATTTGCCGGATTGCATTTGTCTGCCCTGGCTCTCCAGATAGCGCCTTCCCCTGCCGGAGCTTATATATCCGGGTTGCAGGATCACTGTGCTGATTCCCTTTTTACCCATTTCCAGGCCCACAGAGCGGTACAAGGCTTCTGCCGCGGACTTGGAAGCAGCGTAAAACCCCTGACCCGGATTTTGCAGGACAGTAGCAGTTGAAGAGACATACACCATTCTGCCTTTTCTGTTTGCGAGCATTGCCTGGGCCACCCTTTTGACAACCGCGGCCCGGAAGGAAATGTTTGCTGAAAAATACTCGTATATCTGGTCATCATGCGTGCCTGCCAAGAGAGTTTCCAGTTCTCCGTGGGCGAAATCGATCAAGGAGTCGATCCCGGAGGGGAGGATTTGTTCCAGGTTTTGCAAGCTGGCTTGTTCCTGGAAATCCAGTCTGCAGGTTTCGTAACCGCTAGCCTGGTTCTGGAGATGTTCACGTATTTGCTCCCGGCCGTCCAGGCTTCTCCAGGTAAGTACGGGAGTTGTCCCTTGCTCTAGCAATTTTGTTGCCAGTTCCAGTGCAGGGATGCAATTTCCTCCCAGTATAAGTGCTCGGTGGCTGGAAACTTTATAAGGCATTGGTAATCACTCCTGAAACGTATTCTTGATTGGCACTTCTCAGACTGCAATAAATCCTGTTGCCGGATGATCGCAAATAATAATCGTAGCTTCCCGGTTTCAGGAACTCCTTGAATCTGAAGTCCTTCAAGACAGATTCCCTGCAATCATATCCGTGTTGGAAAACAGCCTTGAAAAAGGCCTTTATTATCAAACTGCCAGGTACTACAGGGCAGTCCGGAAAATGCTGTTGGTAAACCGGATCTTCAGGGTCGAAGAAGAATTTTCCGGTGGGAGTGTTTATTGACATTTTTTTGCGCAATCAGTGTATCTAAAGGTTGAAAATCTGAAGTCCAGGGCTTAGAAAGGGATTGGCTCTAGTCCGAAATCCCGGATCATCTCCAGGTCCCTCTCTGCCGATCTTCCCTGGGTTGTCAAGTAATTGCCAATCATCAGGCCGTTTGCACCTGCCAGAAAAATAAAGGACTGATAATCCTTCAGGGTTACTTCTCGTCCGCCGCAAATAACTATATCCTTATCCCGGTTGATCAGTCTGTATATTGCTATGCTCTTCAACGCATCCAGTGGCCTCAGTATGGGGTGGTTTTGTAAAGGGGTGCCTGGAATCGGGTTCAGGAAATTTAGCGGGATGGAATCCACATCCAGCTCCTGCAGGGTAAGTGCGAGTTCCACGCGTTGCCGCCAGGTCTCACCCAAACCTATTATACCGCCGCTGCAAACGCGCACTCCGCTTTCTTGAACCGTTTTCAGGGTTTGAATGTCCTGGTTCAGCTCGTGGGTGCTGCAGATGTCCTGGAAGTAGCTGGGAGCTGTCTCCAGGTTGTGGTGATAGTTGTTTAGGCCTGCCTGTTTCAGGCTGTGGGCCATATCTGGCGTAAGAGTGCCAAGGGAGGCGCAAACTGCAAGGTCTGTCCTGGACTTTATTTCTTGCACTGCTTGGCAAACAGTGTCCAACTCCCTTTGTTTGGGCCCCAGTCCGCTGATCACCACGGAGAAGTTGGTTGCCCCGGCCTCAGCGTACTTCAATGCTTGTTCAACGATTTCCTGTTTGCTCAAAAGTGGATAGTTCTCGATTTCTGTCCGGTTGTGTCCGGATTGAGCGCAGAAAGCGCAGTCTTCCGAGCATTTGCCGGATTTGGCATTCAGGATGCCGCAGGTAAAAACCTTGTCTTGTTTGTATTCTTTTCTAGTATTGTTGGCTAGGTTCAAGAGTTCAGAGAGATTGTCCTTGGGCCAATCTGCGAGTTCGTATCCTGTCTCCGGGGTTATCGGATGCGATGCTGCTTTGGAGAAAAGCTTCCAGTTGCTGCCAATGTCCAGATTCATTATCTATTTCTTTTTTTATTTGATGGTATAAGCAAATACCATGGCTTGTATTGTTGTTTTATAAAAACAAATCAAAAATTAGTACCTTTGTCAACCAATAATTGTGCAAGGGTTTACGGTGGAGTTGATTTTTTCCTGGGTTCAGCTATCCTGTTGGGTCGGTGATTATTCTGATTTTCCCGGGTTGATCACGTGGATTTGGAAATATTTTTCGATACCGCTATCCCGGGTGATCAAACCGAATTCTTCAACCGCAGCATGCGCGCCAATCAAAAAATCTGCCAACATCCTTTTTTTCTGTCCTCCTGCCTTTTTATATTCGGCAAATGCTTTGCCTGCCAGAAAAGCAGCTTCCCAGGGCAAAGGATCACGGCGAAACAGATCTTCCGGCAAAAGGGAATCCAGTTCCTCCAGGCTTTCTATCCACGCACCTACTTCAGAGAATATAAGGGGATTGATCACCAGTATGCCATTCTCGGCACATTCTAAAAGTGTCTGTCTGGAAAGCGGACCGAATTTTTCATCTGCACCAATTACATCCAGGATGACATTGGTGTCCACAAGCCACCCTCTCATGATCTAAGCAGCCTCATAAGTTCATCTGTGCTGTGCTGAAAAAGTTTTTTTCCATAAATGGAATCTACTTTTTCCTGCTTGCTTTTTCTATTTGGCATAAGAACTACCTGCCCATCCCGGACCAGGAATTCCACTTCCGTGTTTTCTCTCAAGCCGAATTGTTCCCGGATTTTCTTGGGAATTGTTACTTGTCCTCTTTCACTGATCCGCATTTTTGCCTCCCTGCTTTTGGTATTGTTTAATAAGAATAAATATACTTATTCTTATTTTATTAGTCAAATTTTGAAATTTGATTTGCCTTCTTATTATTTAACTGTTTGTTATTTTGGTATATATTAAATAAAAACAGTTTGGCCTCTCTAATAATTGCGTGTCTTTAAGGCAGAATTGTCCAAGTATTGCACCTGTAATTGTCAGGCATATACAAAATATCTCACGGAGGAAGTGCTATGGAGGAGAATAATCTATCTGAAATCTTTACAACCGAGTTCTTGAATGAACTGTTGCCGCCTGCAAAAAGCGATCAATCCTTTGAGGCCCTTTATGGAGACCCGGAAGAGGGAAGTTACGATATTGAACTGCAATTCGACAAAATCCAGGACAGCATTTTACAGTTGTATTTTGAATTGACGCAAAGGCCGGGCAAATGTATGCCCTGCAATCTGACCTACGGATTGCCGCTGGTCTTTTCCAGGCATCCATTGATAAATCTATCCGGTATAGTGGAAAGAATCGGCAGCAATCTACCGGATTGTAGCTGCGTTAATTGGGAACTGGGAAGAACTGTGGAAATCTCCCGGGAGAGGCATATAATACCTTTTTATATCTATTTGGAAAACAAATAGCTTTTATTGTCTGGATGTTTATTTTAATCATTCGTGATCGTTCTTTAAAAACAGGCTGTGGTATTCGGGTTTGGAAAGGTGTGTTTTCAATAATCTGTTGATAAAATTGAATACTTCTTCCAGTTCAGTGTCAGACATGCGCTTTATCAGGGAATCAAGCAGGGTATCGTCGGAAAATTTCTGCAGATAATAAATAATGGTTTTCTCGTCTGTTTCCCGGTCCAGGCCGAATCCAACTAGTTCGTCGTAGTTTTCCACGAATTCGTGGCTGTGAATATTCATATAGAGTCCTTTGTTTTAATTTGTTATATACTGTACAGTTCGAAGTTTTCCTCAGTCGAATGTACTTGATTCCTTATAATATAATGTGCTGTTTTGAATTGAAGACCTCAAACCTAGGGCAATCTCTACTACGGAGTAGCGAGAACTTCGAACTGTACAATTATACAGAGACTTTACCTTTTTCCAGCAAATAGTAAACCGCTATTCCTGCCAAAAACCCCGCGGCCAGATTGGAGGCCAGGGTTATACCCAGTATCAGGAGACATACAAACATATCCCTTTTTTGTTTAATATCCAATATGGTCAGGGCAAGTTGCAGTCCTGCAAACAGCAGTAGCACCCCCAAAATAGCCATGGGAATCAGAAAGAGTACATAGAGGATGTTGTTGCCCAGCAGAATTGCCAGAACAAGGAAAAGGGACCCGATTATTATGTTGGACATCGCGGTCCTGGCACCGAAGCGGTAGTGAGCAGCAAGTCCCCCGGCTCCGTGGCAAAGTGGCATACCTCCCAGCAAGAAGCTTAAGCCATTGGCCAGTGCCATGCTTATACATGCGGCCTTGTGGGTGGTCCTTTTTGATTGTACCCCGAAATATTCCCTGGAGAGATCAGTATAGGCAAAGACTGCATTTCCAACCGTCATGGGTAGTTGGGGTAAAACCAGGGCGAACAGGGCAAAGGTGAAGTCCACCTGTCCGGGAAAGTCAAATGGCATGAATTTCGGAAGGTGGATGTTGGGGCTCAGTTGCCCCAATCCTTCGTGAGTGCCTAGAAACGAGCCTATAAGCAGTCCCAGTATTATTATCAACAGCCCTGCCGGAAGCTTTTTGTTATCCATGAGGAACAGGGCCAATACAGACCCGCACAATCCGATGATCAAACCGATGGGAACAGGTCCCAGGGTACTCACTACCAGATAGGGTTCTGCAGCCTCCCTTATTTGTTGTATCTTTGCATCTCCCAGGATCAGGCTTACTCCTTCGGACATCAGCAGGCTGCCGGTTGCCAGTTGGACACCCCGGATCGCTGGTTGAGGGGTATATTTTCCGATAATATTGATAATGCCGGTTACGCCTATTACAAGGAGAATTACAGCCATCAGTGCGGTAGAAGCGAGGATTTCCTGGGGACTGAGAGCCATGGCGATCGCATAGGCACCGATAACTTTCATGGGCTGTACAGGAACTGTCACCCGGAAATATGCTCCGGACAGGATGTAAAATAACCCAATACTGAAAAAGAGCCCCAAGGGATTTAATCCATTGATAAGTATTATCCCGACGGCTATAGGCAGGAGGGTCCCCAGGTCTCCCAGGGAGCCGGATAGTTCCAGCCTGTCGAATTTGTATCCGGGAGTGCTCATGTGGATTCATTCCCTGATTTCCAGCTTGTGGATTAAATGATCTTTTACATCTGCAACAGGGACTTCCCTGCGGTGGAATATCCCTGCGGCCAGAGCGGCTTCCGCTCCGGTACTCGTGAACACTTCTTGGAAGTGTTCCGGGCACCCGGCTCCGCTGGAAGCTATTACCGGAATATTCACAAACTCGGAGACCGCATGGATCAGTTCCAGGTCAAAACCTGAATTGGTTCCGTCCCTGTCTATGCAGTTCAGTAGGATTTCTCCGGCTCCCAATTCTTCACACGCCCTGGCCAAGGTAAGTGCATCCAGTTCCCGGCCTTCCCTGCCTCCTTTAATGGTGCACTGGTACCAGCAGTGTTTTTCCCCATTGGGTCCGGGAAATTGGGTGCTTATAGTTTCATGGGAGACATCGTCCGGATGCATGACGTAAACCCGTCTGGGATCTATTGATATTACCACTGCCTGGCTCCCGTAAACCCGGGATATTTGTTCGATCGCGGAATCACCTGTCTTTTGTCCGGATTTCAGGTAATCCTCTGCTATCAGGACCGCATCACTTCCTATGGATATCTTGTCAGCACCGGAGCGGAAATATTCCGCAGCCACTTGCAGGGCTGAGTAGTGCCTGCCGTTCTTGTCAGTGTAATCCCGGATGCCACCTCCGATAGTTAAGGGGACGAATACGTTCTGGGAAGTATTTTGGAGCACCTCCAGCATGGGCAGGTCCTCGAGCGGGAAATCCCGAAAGCCTGTTATGTTCAGGAAGGTAATCTCGTCCGCTCCCTCATCGTAGTAGCGCTTGGCAAGTTCAACCGGCTTGCCCAGGTTGCGGACGCTGCCTTCCTCCCGTACATCGTACTGGTCACCCTTTGTTACCACCAGGTCCCCCTGGTCATTGGATCTAACATCCAGGCAGGCCACAATCCTTTTGGCCAGCTTGGTCTCTTTCTTGTTGTTGGAGAGGCGGTATTTTTCCGTATTGTCCTGCAGGAAGTTCTTCAGGATGCTTAGTCCCGGGCCAGCGCTTTTTTCCGGATGAAACTGGATAGCGGCCACATTTCCCTTTTGGATCCCGCTGACAAACTCCTCTCCGTAGTCAGTGGTGGTCAGGATTACGTCAGTGTTTTCAGGCACCACGTGGTAGGAGTGCACGAAATAGAATTTTTCCTCCCCGCAAAGATCTTGGAAGAGTTTCGAGTCTTGATTCGCTTTTATCCCGTTCCATCCTATATGGGGTACGGAGAGGCCTGTGTGGAAGTGTTTCACGTATCCCGGGATAAATCCCAGTCCCTGGTATTCTGGAGATTCCTCGCTATAGTCAAAAAGTGCGTGCAGTCCCAGGCAGATTCCCAGGAAGGGGCGGTCTGAGTTTAAAAATTCCAACAAGGGGGAGTGAAGTCCTTTTTGATGCAATATCTGCATCATGCTCCCAAAGGATCCTACTCCGGGAAAGACCAGTTTTTGCGCACCAAGTATATCCTCCCCTGTTTCAACTATCTTGACTGTCTCTCCCTGACGCTCGATTGCGTTCACCACGCTGCGGACATTGCCTGCTCCATAATCCAGTAGTGTAATCATAGGTTTCCTGTATGTTAACTGGTTTAATTGGTTCTGTTGGTTAAGTTAGTTTAATTGGTTATACTGGTTAAAGAATTGTAACTAGTGGCTTGTCAAGTATACTTTGCCGCTTTTACAATAAAGTCATTCCGGCGAAGGCCGGAATCCAGAAAAAAAGAAAAAAGACTGGATCCCGGACCAAAGCCTGCCCCGTACCCCGATACGGGGTCCGGGATGACTGAAAACAGCATTGAGTTCATATAATAAAACTGTCGTTATAGTGCTAAGGAAACATTAATTGTAAAGTTTTATTAAAACGTTATACTAGATACTAAAAAAGGGCCTGATAAATATATATCAGACCCTTTGGGGGATATCAACTAGTTACAAATAGTCTTACTTGTTTTGTTTTTTGAAGTATTCCTGGAAATGACCCGGTTTTACATGTTTGGCAGTGCCTTCCGGATTATGATCGTGGCAATTGCTACACCTCATTTTGCCCCTGCTCCAGTGACCCTTGTCATAGGGTTTGCCCTTGGAATGGCAGCTGCGGCATTGATTGACTTCATTCGGGATCTTGTATTTGCGCTTGAAGGTTCCGTCAGCTACCTGGTTCAGGAGTTCCGTCAACTTATAGGCACAATCCGCTGCTACTCTTGCGCAGCGTTCGCTCCTCTCGGAAGATCCGGAGGCATATCCGGATTCCATGCACCATCTGGTAACAGATACGTGACAGAGTATGGAATCGGGTTTTACCTGGGTCAATTTTTCAGTGGTTTTGTAGTCGTCAACGTACAATTCCTTGTTACTTGCCATCTTATTAATCAAGTCTGATGGAAATTTGGTATCGCAGTACCAATTGTGTAGTTCCAGAACGATCTGGTTGGCTGTTTCGTTGTCGCAGATCATGTTGGCAATCACGCAGGCAGCGGTAAGAGATCCGCAAGTACCGCAGAATCCCTTTCCTCCGCCTCTTGCCCATTGCATCATTTTGGGCGGGATATAGTTATAGGGTTCTCCTACTTTTTCCCTTAATGCACTGACCAGTGCATATGCTATGCCGTAGCCTCAGCTGTCCACGTAATAGCCTGCATGAGTCCTGGCCATTATGTCCTTGGGATCCAGTTTTTTGTAGGGGAACTTGGGGGTGTCCACTGTTGCATCTGCTTTGGCGGCTTCGGCTTGATTTGTATTCAACAATGCCGGTCCGACGGTGCTTGCCGCTACCCCGGCCACTGTAGCCATGCCGACTTTGCCGAAGAACTGTCTTCTGGAACATCCTGCGGGTTTTTCTTTATCTTTGCAGTTCATGTCCTACCTCCTCTTGTTTGAAAAAGGCCCGGGCTATTACTGCCAGGGCCTTTTATTTTTGGGAACTTGTTAGAACTTGTATTGATACTGGGCGAGTACCGCGTCTCCGAGTTTTCCGCATTCTCCGTAGGAACCTTCCTCAAATTTTCTACTTTTACATTCTTGGCGATCTCCGGAAGCCAGTACATAGTTTAGCTGTAACCTATGATTTTGGAGACTGCGCTTGTTTCCCCTGGTAAGTTCATCCGCAAGGGGTTTTAAAAACATGTTTACTCCAAAATAGGTATTGCCCAAGCTCAAATCTTCAGCATCAGGGAATTCTGACTCGGCTTGGTAGTGCTTGACAACACCTTCGAACTGCTGAGTGAAATGATAGGCTATCGTGCCTACATAGGTCTGTCTTTCCCAGCCATCAATTCCTTGAATATCCGTGCCCTGAATATATTCAGCCTTTAAGTTCAAGGGGCCGAGCATGGAAGTAGCACCAATGTCAAAGACTTTGTAGTCTTCGGTACCTAATCCGCCAGCATCCTGGGCCACTCCGTAGGATGTCTCAAAATGCAGAAGTTCGGTCCAATCGAAATGTAGTCTACCTACGTAGGTATGTGCTTCTCCAGTTCTAAGTTTGTTGTCGGCCTCATCTCCAGTCAGATCATTAAGTTCGTCAGTACTATTAAAGTGATCTTGTATCTCATCTGCATTATCGCTAATTACGGAAGCACTTCTTCCGGCAGGGTTGAATACTCCGATGTCGTAGCCAAAGCCCTTGGACACGTGCTCGTGCCCCATCTCTGTTCCGTCTACTGAACCTTCCCCGAAGCCGAGATAGCGTCCGCTGACAAGCACTCCCATGTCTCGTTCCAGGACCAATCCTTTTTCCATTTTGTTTCTTTCCACTATGTCCAGGTTCCAGCCCGGTGTGGTATAATCAAGTCCATTGGGTGTCTTGATCATACCTATCCTGGTAAAAAGGGCCTTGTTATACTTGTAGCCCACGAATGCGTCCTTGATCATTTCCGGAAGACCGGCTTTTTCTGTGTCATGGGATTTGTTAAAATCCAAAAACAGCTTACCGAATACATTTTCGTCAGCGTAAAACTTGGTTCCCAGCCTGATCCTCTGCGCGGTGAATCTAACTCCATCGCCTCCTGAGTTATTTTCAGCTACACCGTTTCCTCCCCTGGCTTCCAATTGGGAAAACCCGAAAAATTTCAGATGCAAATTCTGGTTATTCACCTCTTTGCGAAAATGAAATGATGCCTGGGCGTCTTTTGACATCATCCCGCTAGTCACAAGCATAGCTGCTGCTAAAGCAAACACCATGCACACTTTGTGTAGATTTTTCATAAAAAACTACCTCCTACCTTTGTTGGTTTTTTAGATTTAACTGTCAATCTCCACTAACTCTTGTCTGTCGTATCCCCTATATATAAAGTTTTTACAAACTTTATTCGCCCAATTTTATGTTTGTGCGCGTTAACAAATAATTAAAAACCTGAATCCTACAAAGGTTATAATACGGATTTTACTTGTTTAATCAATAGATATAAAACAAATTTAAAAAAATTAAATATAATGTCAATATTTCAAATTTAGTTTTTCCTTGTTTTAAGCAGGTTCAAGACATTGAGATCCTAATTTTAAAAGCTCTTTAATTTATAATTTATATTTTGTCAATAGTACAGTTTGCACAATTCACGGCTTTTTTGTTCTAGAGTTCAATTTACTGTATATATTTGATTTTTTAATCCATACAAATTTAAAATCCGAAATTCAAATATCGAAATTCGGGCAATCTTGACCAACTGGATCAAGAAATAAAATCAAAGAGTTGATAAAACATCAAACATCAAGCGTTTAAATAGTTATTTATTTTCAAAGCAAAAACTGGACAAAAAAGATGACTTATTGATATCAATCAATCGTTCGTTTAGAATAAAATTACCGTGTTGCACAATTAAATATCCTGAGCAATCCTGCTCAGATGCCCTGTCAAGCACAACGAAGCACGGGCAATCTCGACTACGAAGTAGCGAGAAAATACTGATAATTATTGAATGGTTTTGTGCTTTAAATTCTTACCTAAGCACATAACAACGTAATCACATAACCACATCTTTGATATTAAATAAAGAGGATCAAGGGGGCGATCAACAGGCGGTAATAGGCAAAGGGCCTGAGGGTGGCTCTGGACAGTAGCTGAATAAAGGCTTTCACCGCAATCCAGGCTGAAATGAAAGCCACTAGGAAGCCGATACAAAGAGAAGTGATATTACTAATGCTTAATAATTCCCAGCCATTAACCAGTTCGAAACTTGTTGCGCCTATCATTATTGGGACCGCCGCGATAAAGGAATATTCTGCTGCCAGTCTTCTTCTGGCTCCCAGAAACATGGCACCCATTATTGTTGCTGCTGACCTGGAAAAACCGGGCCAGAGGGATAGGCATTGGAACAGTCCCACTCCCAGTGCCAGATAGGGAGTGATCTGGTCCAGGGATGAGAATTTGTTTCGTCTGGGCATGGCTTCGACCAGCAAAATGGCCAGCCCTCCGACAGCCCAGGCCAAGGATACCGCCTTGGGAGTAAACAGAAATTCCTTGATAAAATCGTTGGCAAAAAAACCCAGTACGGATGCGGGTATGGTGGTCAAGACGAGCAGATAGATACCCCTGGGTCCGGAAAATCCATCTTCAGTATCCGGACGCAATAAGCCTAAAAAACGCTTGTGGTACATGACTACAACTGCCAGAATCGCACCCAGCTGAATTACAACATTGAACATTTTTGCCTGGGGACCGCTGAAACCCAGAAAATGTCCGGTTACTATCAAGTGTCCGGTGGAGGAGATGGGCAGGTATTCGGTCAAACCCTGCACAATGCCCTGTATCAGCGAAATCAGATATAAATCCATTCCTGTATCCTCAATTACAGCCACGAATTCGGCGCATAATTCGTTGCAACTTGTAGGTTTGTAGGTTAGACTGTGTCTGAATCTGTTTTCTTTGTAAAATCAGATCTTGTCAAGTAGATAATTTTGGTTATAACTGCCTAGAGCGGATCAGCTGTTAAAACCCGGTTGAGCGCTCGGAAAAACAAGAAAGGGGTTTAAATATCATGACTACTATCATGCCGGAGGAAAAAAAAGTGCAGGACGCCGTGCAGTGGATAAGTGAACGCAGGCAGGAATACAAGGAAATAAAAAAGCTCGTGGATGAGGCTATTTTTCATTTCAATTTAAATCCCAATCAGGAACAGTATTTGTACCGTATTTTCCTGGAATCCACAGATCAGGATTGATTTGTTGACCCGCGTACTTTTCTTATGAAACTCGTGTATAAAGGAATTATCAAGGAACTTTTGGGTTTGTTCCTCATGACCCTGGGAGTCTTCCTCTCCCTGTTGCTGCTTGGCAAACTCCTTAAGCTGCGCGAACTTTTGTTTGCAATTGATTTTTCCTTCCTGGACCTTTTTGCGCTGTTCGGATACCTGAGTCCGTTTTTTTTGATGCTGCTTATCCCGATTGCCTGTATGCTGAGCATTTTCCTTACATTCCAGAGAATGAGTGCGGACCGGGAAATTATCGCACTTCGTTCCGGAGGTGTGTCCTTGGCCCAGATCCTTCCGGCATCCCTCTTGTTTCTATGTTTGTGTGCCCTGTTGAACGCCCTGGTTTCCTTTTACGGAATCTCCTGGGGTATGGATAATTTCCAGGAAAAATTGCTGAATATGGCCAAGACAAAGGCCCAGTTGTCCATACGGCCCGGGGTTTTTAACCAGAAGTTCCCGGGTCTGACCATATATTCCAGGCAAGTAGAAAGGGATACAAATAAAATGAAGGGCATTTTTGTGCGGGATACCACCCACCAGGATTCCAGTGTATATATGGTCGCTCCTGAAGGCAGGATAAAAACCGATACTGAAAAGGGCTCCATTTATTTCCATTTGTCAGATGGCAAAATTTATCATCAGTACCAAGACAGCACCAACATACTGCAGTTTTCCTCCTACAACCTGGTTCTGGATATGCACAAGTTGCTGGGAGAGGTCAATATGGACAATGACGATCCCCAGAAAATGTCCATGCAGGAACTTGGACAAAGGCTTGAAGATGCCAGAACCTCTGGTACGGATAAAAATGCGTACAGGGAACTGGTCCTGGAGTATCAAAAGAGGTTTGTGCTCCCTGTGGCATGCTTGATTCTGGGATTCATGGCCTTTCCCCTTGCCTGGATCTTCGAGGGGGTGAGACGTCATTACGGGGCGATTATCATCCTGGTACTGTTCTTTGTGTATTACGCACTTTTTTACCTGGGACTTGGGCTTGGAGAAAGCGGGACATTTTATCCCGCCTTGTCCGTGTGGTTGGCCAACATCGTTTTCCTGGTGCTGGGATGCCTGTTTTTTTATCTCGCATTAAAGGAAAATGCTGTATTTTTCAGGAAGTGATTGCTTCTTTCAACTTTTTTCACTTGGGTTTAGGCCTTTGGCTTAAAACAACGAGCTTATCAAAATAATGAGTGTACTATACAGGACATTATTGCGAGAGAATCTGGTATATCTGTGTATATGCCTTTTTTGTTGCATCGGAATCTATTTGCTGATTGATGTGTTCGAGCGCCTGGATGATTTTCTGGAAGTAGGTGCTTCCTTGCAAACCACGTTTGCCTATTTCTTGTTGAAAACACCCTTGATTATTTCACAGATACTCCCGGCTGTGTTTATTCTGGCGCTTTTGGTGCAACTTAGCCTGATGAAAAAAAGCAGAGAACTCTTGGCCCTTGAAACCGGGGGGATATCCTTTAACAGGGTGATCTTTTTTTTCCTGGCCTATTCCCTGCTCTGGGTTTTGATCCAGTTGATGTTTTCCCAGTTCTTGGGGGTCACGGGACAGCAAAAGTCGGAAAAGATTTGGGAAAACCTGGGCAAGGATAAAAAGGCCCAGGAAGAGGCTGTGCAGGATATATGGTTCAAACAGGCGGATGTGATAGTCTTTGTGGATGCCTACCTCCCGGCAGGCAAGCAGTTGAAGGGACTGAAGCTGTTTTATCTGCAAGAACATTCCTCTGGTATAAAAAAGATTGTTTCTGCAAGAAAGGGAAAGATCGTGGATAATGAATGGTTGTTGCAAGAAGTGGAGGAATTCTTTCCCAGGCGGTTTGAAAGCAGGAATACAGGATCCTTGAGAATAAAGATAGATAAGAGTGCAGAGTCGTTTATGTTGGCCAGGGAAAAGGAGGATGCGGAGCAGATGTCCCTGTGGGAACTGGGAGATATGATTCAGGGGTTGAAAAAAACCGGAGTGAACGTGGAAGTCTTTTTGACCACCTGGCATATGAAGGTTTCCTATGCCTTTTCCGTAGTGGTGTTGAGTTTGGTAGGTCTTTGTATAAGCAGATTGTGGGATAATGTGTTTTTCAATATCACCGTGGGTGTGATAATGATATTTATTTATTACGGGTTTTACGTAATGGGAGGAGGCCTTGGAAAGAATGGAGTACTGCCACCTTGGTTCGCTGGCTGGATGGGCGTGCTTGTACTGGGCAGCGCCTCCTTGCTTGCCTTGTTGTTGATTTGCAGAAACAGATAATTTTTAGTAAGTTGTTGGCTTCCTGTTAACTCCCATGTCCTCGCGGGTAGAGCGAAACATGCGAGAAGTTAACAGTTATCGGTTCTCAGTTATCTGGTTAAGAATTGGCATTCATGGATAACAGATAACGGGCAAGTTGCAACTAGTGCCTGACCGAAAACCGTGATTGGACGTAAACTTGCTCAGATTCAAGGAGCAAGAAGTTTTGAAACCGCAGTGTATATTAATACATGAGGATTTCAAAGGCTTAAAGCTTTGATGTAGATGAGTGAGTTTTCGTCCAATCACTAACTAATTCCCAACAGCAGAGAGTATTTCTGACCACAAGTCCTGTTTGCCCTTGTGGGTCTTTGCTGAGAACAAAACTGGTTTTCTGACTTGAGGAACGATATCCTTCCAGATCGTTTGGACCTTGTTCCGCCAGCTCATTTTGCATTTGTCAGCTTTGGTCAGAACTGTTATAAAGGGTATATTTTGGGCCCTTAAAAATCCTATAAGATCCAGATCCAATTTTTGCGGAGAGTGACGGCTGTCTATAATTATTATTATGGAGTTTATTTGGGTCCAGTTGGTTTCAAAGTATTTATCTATTAAATAGGACCATTTTTCCCTTTCAGCCTTGGAACACTTGGCATAGCCGTAACCCGGCAGATCGACGAAATAGAAGTTGTAGGGATTGACCCAATACAGATTGAGGCTGCGGGTTTTGCCGGGAGTGGAACTGGTCCTGGCGAGTTTTTTGCTCCCTGCCAGGCAGTTTATGAGTGTGGATTTTCCCACGTTGGAACGTCCGGCTATGGCTATCTGGGGTGCTTGAATTGGATGTACTTTTTCTACTTGATAAATTGTTTCAATTAGAGTTAGTTTGGGTTCCATAGCTTTGGATTGTGCCTGCTCATTCAGTTTTTATCAAATATTTTTGGCGTGAAATTATATTTACTCAATTATTTGTGAACTCGAAATCGGGTCTATGCCTGTTTACATTGTTAATCCCGGGGTTAAAAATCATTAAAACAAGGAGGGTGTTGTGAAAAAATTATCTATTATTACGGTTGTTTTGTTTTTGATCGGATGTGGTGGGTTTAATCAAGCTGAGAAATTTTCCGCGAAGACCAACAAACCGGTTAAGATAACCAGAGTGAAGAAAGTGGATGTCTCCTATGACAAGGACGAGGAAAAGGATGCCTCCTTGAGGAAGGATATGTGGAAAGAAGCTGAAGAAAAGGGGATGCAGAAAATAAACAAATCCTGGGTGAAACAGAGATTGTTGGTCCCCATATCCAATGCCACTATTTTTGATCACTACAAGGAAAAATTCGTTGAACGCCAGGGCGAAATTACTTTTCCGGAGTCTGAAGAGGAAATCCTCCCTTCCAAACAATTCGAGGTTTCGGCTTCATTTACCCCTGTAAATCAGGTCAGGGGGAAGGTCGTGGATATAGAACAAGATGGAACCCTGGCCGGCAAGGGCACAGAGATAAGCATTGAATTTCGGGACTTGAATCCCACTCAAAAAGGCACCTATTTCCTGGTAACCAGACCGGAAAGAGTTGAGAAGAAAAGTTATGTAAGGGTGATTGGTTCCGGCAAGATTTATAACGCAATGAAAGACCTGAGCCAGGCGGTATTGCAGAAAAGCAGCCAGGAGATAATGGAGGGAGACAGGGTATATATTTTGCAGACCAAGGTTAGCTCGCTGCAAGAGGAGAAAGAGGAGAAAGAAGTGAATGCAACCGAGATTGATGTAAAGGACAAGATTATTGTAGAGCCGGTTCCGGAACCTGAAAAGAAAGCACCCAAGGGCTCCAAGTAGTTGACAGGATTGCCGCCTGTGCTTTTTTTATTAGAAAACCCGGATTTTTGGATGGACATGGGCTGGAGATGATTTTGCAGGTTGGTTTTTAACTCTCTTGATTATTCCAGCGTGAACATTGAACCGCGAATGGCTACTGTCAGGGAGAAAAAATAATATGAACGTATCCATCCTGATCTTGAACGGTCCGAATTTGGGGCACTTGGGAGAGAGACAGCCGGAGATCTATGGGACACAAACCCTGGAGGATTTGCCCGCTTTTGTTGAGGGATTGTTGGGAGAAAAGGCGAAAACTGTTGATCTTGATTTTTTCCAGTCCAACAGCGAAGGCGGCTTGATAGATCGTTTGGAGAATGCCCGCAAAGAAGGGGTAAGCGGGATTGTTCTCAATGCGGGTGCGTATACTCATACCAGCTTGGCCTTGGCGGATTGTTTGGCCTGGATCGAGATTCCCTGCGTAGAGGTACATATAAGCAATATATTGGCCAGGGAGGAGGAAATCAGGCACCAGAGCATGTTGTCAAAAAATTGTATAGGAGTTATTTCCGGTTTTGGAGTGCAGAGCTATGCCCTGGGTATAATGGCCCTTTTGCAGCACTTGCAGAAAATATAGTTTCCGGATCTTCCTTCACAAGGGTTCACGGTTCAAGGTTCCGGGATACAATAAGTTTTTGCAACTCCGGATGTTCTAGCTCCATGAACGCTAACCGGTGCAGGATTAATTTTCAAAAATCTAGTGGTTTGTCATACATATTTTGTCG